>JBASBA010000477.1:0-3406 GCA_049650885.1 Alteraurantiacibacter sp.
CTATTGGACTCATGCCGACGACGAAATCCAGCTTCGGGTCGGCTTGTGGCGGCCGACCAAGAGCTCGAATGGAACGATCTTCGTTTTCCCCGGGCGAACCGAGTATATTGAAAAATATGGTCCAACAATCGCCGGCCTCGCTGAGCATGGCTACACCAGCTTCGTGATCGATTGGCGAGGGCATGGTCTATCCGACAGGGTCTCCAGGGATCCGAAAGTCAGCCATGTCGACCATTTCTCGGACTATCAACGAGACGTTGCGGCAATGGTCAGCAAGGCGGATGCTCTCGCCTTGCCAAAACCTTGGTATTTGCTCGGTCATTCGATGGGTGCCCTGATCGGCCTGCGTGCTTTGATCGAAGGACTGCCCGTCAACGCCTGGACGTTCACCGCCCCCCTGTGGGGCATCCCTCTCTCGCCGATAGAACGGTATGCTGCGTGGCCGCTCACGTGGTTGGCTCAGGCCGCCGGAAGAGGTCAGGCATACGCTCCCGGCAACAAGGCCCAGGAAGGGCAGTGCTACGTGCTCAGCGTGGAGTTCGAAGGCAACCGACTGACGAACGATCCGGCCAAGTTTCAATACATGGTGGACCAGGCAAAGGCTCTGCCCACCATGCAGATCGCGGCGCCTAGCATGGGTTGGGTTTTCCAAGCGCTCAACGAATGTCGCCGACTTTCGGCGATCGATGCACCCGACATTCCTGGCTTCGTCTTCTGCGGAGACCAAGATGTCGTCGTGGATCTGGCGGCTATCGAAGATCGCATGGGACGATGGCGAAAAGGTCAGTTCGAGCGGATCGCGAACGCGAGGCATGATCTGTTGTCCGAGGTCCCAGAAGTCCGCGACCGGATAATGGAAAAAGTCTATCTGACGTTCGAGGCCGCCGACACCTTGGTCCGCGGCTCAGACAACAGAATCAGCAAGGTCGATGATCGGCTACCCTGAAGTACGGCCTAATCGCGGTTCAATCAGGTTCGCCTTAGTGGTGGACCGATAAGAGATTGCGGCGGCCCGTGATGGCACCTCTTGTGTGTTCAAGCCGGCGCAATCGGCTTGCCGCCCGTCGGCGTGAAAGATATTTTATATATCCTAGTCAGGGCCTTAGGTCGTTTCGTTTCGTCTCGTTTCGCACGCTTTCGTTGTATGACGTGATTTAGTTAACGGCCTAGATGCATACCCGCCCGAGACGGGCAGTGGTGATGAACACTGGCTACGGCCAGCATCCACGATCTTGCGAACCCCTGCTCCAAACAGCAGCCCGTTGTTGGGCGGCCCGCTTGGCCCTTCCCACGGGGAAGCTCGCAACGGGACAAAGGCATCGCATCCCCTCAGGGTGCCCGATATCCATGAAATATTCTTTGTGTGGTTATAAGTTCGACTGTTGGCTGTAGCAGTTACAGATTTTTGCCATGCTGATATCCCACAGGTTGACTTATATCTGACAAGTATGGAAGGTGCGAACGTGATTGAGGCAACTGGCGGCTGTGCTAATCGTCTTCCATGGCAGCGAAACCATGAGGGACCTGAGCAAGATGGCCGGCCAAGAAGACGAGAAGAAACTTTATGGCGCGCACGTTCGCGGATACGTGGAGTCAGACGGCGGAAAGATCATCTACAAGCCCGTTGACGCCGGGTCTGGCCGCATCGAGTGGGAAGTCTTCTTGCTTCGCTACGATGGCGTTGAAAAGCAGGTCTTCATTTCATCGACAGGTAAAGCGAAGCGCATCAAGAGCGCCGACGCCCTCTTCAACTATCATAAGAGCCTCTACCCAGACGGGCCGACGCTGGAAGTTCCCTACTTCCGACCAGAGAGTGCGTCCGACAGCGAGCCCGTGGACGAAGAGGACTGAACACGAGGCAGGAGCCGAATATGGCCCGTGCGAAGGTCATTTCGATTGCAGACTTCAAGCGCGAGCGGCGCGAGCGCATGAGAGTGGCGCGGAAGGACATGGGCGCAGCGAAGCGGTCGGCGTTCCTAGCCGCAGAAGCGACGACGGTGATCGCCAAGGAGGTGGCCACGTTCTGGGTGCTATTCGGAGCCGCCTGGGCCTTGGTCGCTTTCAATGCGCCTCTGTGGCAGAGCACGGGCTGGGGCTGGTTGTCGGCCTGGGCCGTCTACATCGTCGCAGGCGCGGTGTTGATCCACTATGCGAAGGAACGCCTGCTCGGCTTCCTGGCCACGGCCGTCTATTTCGTCACAGCGGCGGCCCTTTTGTTTTCTCTGCCCTGGTTCGGAGTCGCGATGCTGGCGCCGTTCGTGCCGCATATCTGGCTGGCCTACTCCTAGGAACGCTTGTTTGGGCAGGGCCAGCCGCGGCCACGGTCTTCGAGTATGGCCCGAACGGTGAACTCAAGATTGACGGCGAGCGCCAGACGGAGCGGAGCGAAGACGCTGAACCGGACGCCAGCCAGGATAGCGTCGTCACCAGCACGAAAAGCTACGGCTCCTATGCGGACCTCGCTCAAAACATAGCATTGCGCCATGCAGGCGGCCGGGGACCGCGCGCGGCGGGTCTCGACGTGGTGACGTTTACCCGGCTTTTCATCGAGCTGGTGCGGGCGGAAAGCGCCTTCAACCCGCGGGCGCTGTCCCCGAAGGGCGCGCAAGGTCTCGGGCAACTCATGCCGGCGACCGCGCGAACACTTGGCGTGAGCGATCCCTGGAATCCCGTTCAGAACCTCGACGGAGCCGCGCGATATCTCTGCGCGCAGCTCGAACGATTTGGCGATGCGCGGCTCGCGCTCGCGGCCTACAACGCCGGGCCGCACCGGGTCGTCCAGTATGGCGGTGTCCCCCCTTTTCGGGAGACGCGTGCCTATGTCGCCAAAATCTCTGCCGCGGTGGGTCTTGCGCCCACGGCAGAGCGCGCGCCGCAGGCGCCGCGCGCGTCCACGGCGATGCCCGCGACGCAATCGACCTCCGACAGAAACCAAGGGAACAAGTCTGTATGGAACTACTGAACGTCTCCGTCCGGCGGGTCGTGCTCTGCACGCTTGCCGTGATCGCCGCCACAGCGCCTGCGCTGGCACAGGACCTCTCGCCGGTGAACACCTTCTTCACCACCCTCGGCACCGCTCTCACGGGGCCGACCGGACAGGCCATCGGCCTCGTCGCCCTGGCTGGTGTTGGTCTGATGTTCCTGACCGGACGGATGAATTGGGGCTTTGCCCTGTCCATCGTGCTCGGTCTCGTCATCCTGTTCGGCGCGGGTACGATCCTGAGCGGCATCGGCACCACCTGATGCGGAACCCGTGCTTTCTTGCACTCACGAGGCCCGTCTCCGTGGCGGGCCTCCCAATGACCTACGTGGTGACGTTGTTCGCGATCGTCGTGGGCGGCTTCATCGCGACCCTCTCGTTCCTCTGGTTCGTCGGCAGCGCGATCATAGGCTACGCCGCTCTGCG
>JBASBA010000478.1:0-1960 GCA_049650885.1 Alteraurantiacibacter sp.
CCGGCATCCTTCTGGCCGCGCGCCAGTTTGAACACCCCGCCCGACAACAGCGCCAGCGCCAGCAGATTGGGCAAGGCCATCGCCGCGTTGGAAATATCGCCCATGCGCCACACCAAAGTCAGGTCCAGGGTGGAGCCGAGGTAAATCACCACGCACCACAACACGCGCCAGATCATGTGAAGCACCTTTTCCCCGGCGCGGTTTGAGCCGGGCGTGCGATCGTAGATGAAGGTTATCGCACGCTCGCCATAATAGCTCCACGTCAGCAGGGTGGTGAAGACGAACAGGATGAGGGCGATACTGGCGATCAGCGTGCCGATGGGAACGCCAACGATCTGGAACGGGAAAGCTGCGGCAAATGCGCCGCTTGTCATGGCAAAACCTTCAAGGTCCGAATTCCAGGCATGTCGCACAACCTCGCCCCCTGCGGAAAAGTTGCCTTCCACGGTCAGCATGACCAGCGCCGTCATGGTGCAGATCACGATGGTGTCGATGAAAGTGCCCAGCATTGCCATGCGGCCCTGCTGCTGCGGATCGTTGGTTTGTGCCACGGCGTGGGCAATCGGGGTGGACCCCTGGCCAGCCTCGTTCGAGAACAGGCCGCGCGCCACACCGGCCCGGATGGCCAGCATGATCGCTGCGCCTGCAAAGCCGCCGGTGGCCGCCTGCGGGTTGAATGCGCCGTTGAAGATCAGCCCGAAGGTTTCGGGAAGGTCGCCAAAGTTCAGGATCAGGGCGATTACGGCCATCAGGATATAGGCGGCGGCCATGAAGGGAATGACCTTCTCCGCCACGCTGCCGATGGATTTGATGCCGCCGATAATCACGATGAACACCAGGATTGCGGTGACGAGGCCGCCGATCCATTCCTCGATGCCGAACAGTTCGTTCATGCCGTCTGCGATGGCGTTTGCCTGGATGGAGTTGCCGGTTACCAGCGCGCTGAACAGCGTGCCGATGCAAAACAGGATGGCAAGCCATGTCCATTTCTTGCCAAGGCCCATCATGATGTAGGTCATCGGGCCGCCGCGATAGACGCCGTCCGATGTCTTTTCACGGTAACGGATCGCCAGCGAACCCTCAGCAAAGGCCAGTGCCATGCCGACAAGCGCGGTGATCCACATCCAGAATATCGCGCCCGGCCCGCCCAGCGCGATGGCCGTTGCCACACCGGCAAGGTTTCCGGTGCCAACCTGTCCGGAAAGCGCGGTGGATAGCGCGGCAAAAGGCGAGATCTCACCCGCGCCAGCGCCCTTGCGGCTAGCGAACAGGCCCTTGAAGGCGCTGCCCAGCTTGACGATGGGATAGAAACGCAGGCCGATCATGATCCACATGCCGATGCCCAGCAGGATCAATGTCATGGGCGGGATCGCCTGATCCCCGATGGAGAGCCACGGAAGCGGTTCACCGTTCCACGTGCCGCCCCAGATAAAATCGGAAATATTCGTTACCCTGTCGATCAGGCTGAACGATCCGTCTTGTGCTGCCACGTGGCCACCCCTTGCATGATTATTTCCCTGGAACGACAGGTGCTAATGCGCCTGACGCCTGCTGCAAAGCCCTTATGTCGCATTTGTAACCAATTTGCCCGATGTCACTACCCGTCGCAGGCGTCGGCATCGGCAGGCGGCAGGTGCCAGGCGCAGACAAATCGAGGCAAGTCTTGCCAAGCCAGAAGCTGCGCCCTAAATAGCCTCCCGTCTTCCGAAACATGGAAACTTCGCAGCCCCTCCCGGACACGACGGCCGGGGCGGCGAGGAGCCTTACCCGGACGGCAGGTAAAGTTTCATTGTAGAAGAGCGACGGACCACCATGGCCGAACAGACACCCAAGAAAGCCAAAGCAACGAAGTCCAAGACTTCGCCGGGCGAATTCATTCGTCAGGTGCGTTCGGAAACATCCAAGGTCGTGTGGCCCAGCCGTGAAGAAACGGTGCGCACCGCGATTTTCGTGTTCATCC
>JBASBA010000479.1:0-8237 GCA_049650885.1 Alteraurantiacibacter sp.
GGGAAACACTTGGAGAACCCCTGGAAGAAGCACGATAACCTGCCGCTGTAGGTTCAATTTCTAGCGGGATTTTCACGGGCGGAGATTTTATCGAATGATCCTCCTGCAGCATGAGGAGGTTGGGAGAGAATGACGCGCACACTCTCGACGATCGGATATGCACATGCCACGCAGGATGCGCTGATAGCGGCTCTGCGTCAGGCAAATGTCGAACTCCTCGCGGATATCCGCGCCTTGCCCCTCTCGCGGCGGGCGGGCTTTTCCAAAACCGCGTTGAAAGCGGCGGTTGAGGAGGCGGGGATGCAATACCGCCATTTCAAGCATCTCGGCACCCCGAAGGAAGGTCGCGATGCCGCGCGCAAGGGCGACTATGCCATCTTGCGCCGCGTATATGAAGGCCAGCTGGAACTGCCGGAAGGGCTGGCGCAAATGGCAGAAATCCAGTCACTCGCCGCCGGAAAGCGCGTCTGTCTGCTATGCTATTGCGGGGAAGCGGAAAAGTGCCATCGGTCGCTACTGATCGAGCATGTTTTTTCCGATAGCGAGATATTGCACCTTCACCCATCAATGCCGATTGAGGCACGTCGCGCTTTCTGAAGCGTAGGTTACGCATGTGGTTCGACGACTGGTCCGACATGTGGCAGATCTTTGCCACGACAATTATCATTTACGCTGCGCTGATCCTGATCCTGCGCGGAGTAGGCAAGCGTTCGCTGGCCAAGCTGAACATCTTCGATCTCGTGGTGACCGTGGCGCTGGGTTCGACGCTGGCGACAATCATGCTCAGCCAGGATACCACCTTGGCCGAGGGTGCGCTGGCTTTCGTCACGCTATGTGGTCTGCAATGGTTGGTGGCGTGGCTCAGCCTGCGGGTCACATGGTTCAAGAAATTCATCCGCTCTGAACCGCGATTATTGTTCAGCGATGGCAAGTTTCTCGACCGCGCCATGCGAGAAGAGCGGATATTGCGACAGGAAGTTGACGCCGAAATTCGCAGCCATGGCTTTGCTGATCTTGAAGATATAGCCGCAGTCGTTCTGGAAACGGATGGCTCTTTCAGCGTGATTGCGACAACCTCTGCGAACACCCGCAGTGCGATGCAAAGCGTGAAACGCGATCCGATCGATCCGGTAGGCGATACTACACCGGCAAGATAAGCGGAACCATTTTGCGTGCGAGGAAGTTAGGCAATCATGTGGTTTGATACCTGGCCGGACATTGGCAACATCGCCCTCACGACATTCGTGATTTACGCTGCTCTGATCGCGATCCTGCAAATTGTGGGCAAGCGAAGCATCGCCAAGCTCAACATCTTCGATCTGGTAGTGACTGTCGCCCTGGGTTCGATCCTGGCGTCGGTAATGTTGACGAAAAGTTTGTCCATCGCGGACGGGCTGGCGGCTTTTCTCGTTCTGGCGTTTCTGCAATGGATAGTTTCCTTCCTTTCTGTACGTTTCGGCTGGTTCAAACAGGTCATCCGATCTGATTCGCGCGTCCTGTTGAAAGATGGACAGTTTCTTGAAAAGGAAATGAAGGCGGAACGGGTTACGCATGGCGAGATAGAGGCTGCCATTCGCGGCAAGGGCCACGGTAAGATTGAGAGCATCGCTGCGGTCGTGCTGGAAAGTGATGGCAGCTTCAGCGTGATAGAAGGCCCACCCGCCAGCCAGTACAGCGCGTTGGAGCGGATGTTGAAGAACGACGATAAATCGGAAAGCGGTGGTGCCTAGTGCGCCTGTAGCTGCTCACCCAGGAAGGCAGCGATGTCTGCCATATCCACCTGTTTGTCGACAAATGCCTGACCGATCCCGTTCAGAAGAATGAAGGGCAGGGTGCCTGCGTCCATCTTCTTGTCATGCAGCATATGCGCCGCCAGTGTTTCACCCGAACATTCCAGCCCGAGAGACGCGATTTCAGATCGCAGGCCTGCCTTGTCGATCGCCGCCGTGATGCGCGCCGCATCGTCAAGCGAGATGTAGTCACGCCGGGCGGAGTAACGGGCGGCCAGCACCATGCCCAGCGCCACGCCTTCGCCATGTAGCAGCACATCGGAAAAGCCGGTCTCCGCCTCCAGCGCGTGGCCGAAGGTGTGGCCAAGGTTCAGCAGGGCACGCGTGCCGGTAGTCTCGCGCTCATCCTCTGCGACGATGCGGGCCTTTGCCTTCACGCTTTCGATCACGGCATATTGCAGTGCCGCTGGGTCACGGGCGGTAACTTTCGCGCCGTTTTCCTCGCACCATCCGAAGAATGCAGCATCCCCAAGGATGCCGTATTTGATAACTTCGGCATAGCCCGCACCCATTTCGCGCGGGGGAAGCGTATCCAGCGTGGCGGTGTCTGCCAGCACCAGCGCGGGTTGGTGAAAGGCGCCCACCAGGTTTTTGCCCGCGGCGGTGTTGATCGCTGTTTTTCCGCCGACAGAACTATCGACCTGCGCCAGCAAGGTGGTGGGAGTTTGCACAAAGCCGCAGCCGCGTTTCAGCACCGACGCGGCAAAACCCGTCAGATCCCCAACGACACCGCCGCCCAGTGCAAAAATATGATCGCCGCGCTCCACTCCGCGTTTCAGCAGCCAATCCACCAGCTTTTCAAGCACGCCCCAGCTTTTCGCACCTTCGCCGGGCTGCGTAATGAACCAGTCGATACTTTTACCTTGTGTAGCCAGTGCGCTTTCCAGCCGTGCGCCATGCGCCGCGTGAGAATTTCGGTCTGCCACGGCGGCCACGCGGTCCTTTCGGATAAAGCCCGATGCAAGGTCGGCAGTATCGCCAAGCAATCCATGGCCAACATGCACATCATAGCCGCGACCGGCCAGTTCCACGCGAATTACAGCCATGCGTCGAGTTCCTCCAAGATACGGGCCACTGCCTCCGAATGCGGGCCCGCTTCGCTTTGCACCTTGATCGGCGCCTGTGCGTAGGCGGGTTCGCGATCCCTTTTCATGCGGGTTACGATTTCGCGGGTATCGCCATCGCGCAGCAACGGGCGCTTGTTGTTGCGGCCAACCCGTTCCACCAGCGTTTCAACGTCGCTATCCAGCCAGATGGCAATACCGCGATCAAGAACCAGAGCGCGCGTTTCTTCCTGCACAAATGCACCGCCGCCCGTGGCAATTACACAGTCGCAGCCGCGCTCCTCCATCAGGCGTAAAATCACGCGGCGTTCGCCATCGCGGAAGTAGGTCTCTCCGAACAGATCGAAGATTTCGGGGATCGTCATGTTCGCGGCATCGGCAATTTCATCGTCCGCATCCACGAAGTCCATTCCCAGGGTGGCGGCCAGCTTTCGCCCCACGGTGGATTTGCCAACGCCCATCATTCCCACCAGCACGACAGGGCGCGTAATCCGTCGGCGAATGGCACGAATTGTCGCATCATCGGGTAAGGGAGTGGCAATGGTCATTGCCGCAAGGCCTATAGTTGGGCTAGTCGCGCTGGCAAGCTTGAGCCGCTTTACAATCACCAAGGCAAGCTATTTGGCCAGAGTTGTCCAGCGGGGATTTTTAAGAAGGTGTCAAAACTGCGAATGTCGATTGTGGTATTATTGGTGCTGGCGATCGCCGTGGTGCTGGGCGTGTCATGGTATGATGGCGGGCGGCAGGAACAGCGCCTGATCGTGGACCCTGTCACCCTGACGGAGGGCAATTCGTGAAACGCGCCGTATTTCTTGGAACCGCTGTGGGCCTGGCGCTCACATCTTCCCTGGCGCTGGCTGGTGGGCCGGAAGACCTTTTGCCGCCGATCTTCAGCGACCCCCCGCCGCAGCAGCCTTCGCCCACGCCGACACCCACCGCCACACGAACGGCAAGGCCAGCGCAGCCTTCCACGCCCGCGCCAACAAGCAGCGGCGAGGTTGTGCAGCCATTGCCCGGCAGCAGCGGATCATCGTCCAGTCAAGCGTCAGGCAGCGGATCCTCGTCACGGGTCACCATGCCGGCTAACTTCCCCTCGCTGGCAGAACTGAACGCGATGGAAGACGACGAGGTTAACGAGGTCCTTGGCCTGCGGCCCAAGTTCGACATTCCTCCCGCAGCGCGACGCGCGGTGGAGAAGGTGGGAATCATTTCCGGCGCAGAGGGCGGGTTCCCCAGCGCTTCGCTGGCAAATCAGCCTGGCGCGCTTGTGCTGGCCGCCCTGAAAGCCAGCAACGGGCCAATTGCATCGCGCTGGGGCCACATTCTTCTTCGTCGGGCGCTGTCCAGCAGGCTGGATGCGCCGCGCGGGCTTAAGCCCGTAGCGTTCGCTGCGCTTCGTGCGCAGGCGTTAAACAGCATGGGTGAAGGCGCGGTCGCGCGCACGTTCGTGCAGGATGTCGACGGCTCGGAATATGATCCCGCGCTGATTGACGCAGCGCTGAAGGCTTATCTGTCGACTGGTGACGTACTGGGCATGTGTCCGGTTGCCCGCTTGCAAAGCGATTTGCGGGATGATGGCGAGTGGGAAATGTTGCAGGCACTGTGTTCTGCCTATCTTGGTGAAACGCGCAGCGCGGACCGCCGGTTGCAGCGCACCTTGGGCAGGGGCGTGGCGGATGAAATCGATGTTCGCCTGGCTCAACGCTTTGCCTACGCCGCGGGCGAGAGCAGCCGCGCAGTCAATATCGAGTGGGACGGGGTCGATGAGCTGACGCCATGGCGATATTCCCTTGCAAGATCAGTGGGCGAAGACATCCGCGAGCAATTAAGTGCGGATCTGGATGCCGGATACGAAATCTCGGATGTTCTTATCCCGGCGACACCGCTGCTGAGGCGCGTAGAAGTGGCCGATACCGCCGGCGCCCGCGGGGTCCTCTCTTCAGCGGCCATGGTCGATCTGTATTCCCAGTTGTGGGCCAGCAATAGCTATGATGCGGCAGACAAGGGCGCAGCAGTGCAATTGCGCGAAGCCTATGTTGCCAACACTGGCGTGGAAAGGCTCGCCGCAATGCGCGGCCTTTGGGGAGAGGAGCCCGCCTACGGTCGCCTCGTCCTCACCGCATATGCCGCCGCACGGCTGCCGGTAAGCGAGGATATGGCTGGCGATGCAGCGCCTCTCATTGCCTCGATGCTGTCCGCAGGCCTTGATCGTAATGCGATGCGCTGGGAAAGCGTTGTGCCGGAGGGCGGCGAGGCATGGGCGCTGCTGGCGCTGGCGCGGCCCGATGGCAGCGATACCGTTTCCGCCGGCGCAGTTGATGACTTCCTTGACGAGGATACCAGCACGGACATGCGCAAATCCGCATTTCTGGTTGCCGGCCTTGCAGGCCTTGGCCGCCTGGATGCGGATGATCTGGAAGATTTTTCAGGCCGTCTGGGCAGGGATATGCAACGCCGCAGCGCCTGGAGCGACAAGATTGCGCGAGCGGGCCAGATTGGAAATTCCACCTTGGTTGCGCTGCTTGCGGGGGCGGGAATGCAGGCTTCGGGCTGGGATCGCATGACCCCGCGCCACCTTTACTACATTGTCAGCGCCCTCAATGCGGCAGGTCTGTCGGCTGAGGCGCGTATGATCGCGGCGGAGGCCGTTGCGCGGGGGTAGGCCTGTGGCAAACCCTATCGAGAGCTTCCTTGCCATGCTTGCCGCCGAGCGCGGTGCGGCCGCCAATACGCTAAGCGCCTATCGCCGGGATCTGGAGGGCAGCGAGCAGATCGTTGGCGCGCTGGCATCCGCAGGGCGAGGCGATCTGGCGAAGTTGACGAATGGGTGGGCCGATCTTGCGCCTTCGACCGTGGCCAGGAAAGTGTCTGCGCTGCGACAGTTTTACGGCTTTTGCATTGATGAGGGTTTCCGGGAGGACGATCCATCCAGCGTTCTTCCTCGTCCGCAAGCACGCCGCCCCTTGCCAAAGGTGCTGGCCCATACGGAAATCGAGATGTTGTTCCGCCAGGCAGAGGAGGAGGCTCGGGCCGGACACGCACCGGCGCTGCGAATGCTGGCGCTGCTGGAACTGCTGTATGGCTCCGGCCTGCGCGCTACCGAACTGGTCGCGCTGCCGGTGGCCGCTATCCCTCGCGATGCGCCATTCCTCACCATAACGGGGAAGGGAGGCCAGCAGCGGATGGTGCCGGTTTCACGCCGTGCGCAGTCTGCCATCGCGGGATGGATGGAAATCAGGGCAAGCGGTTCGCTCTTCCTGTTCCCGTCGCCAAAGGCGCATATTTCTCGCGTGCGGCTGTTTCAACTGGTGAAGGAGCTCGCCACGCGTGCCGGTCTGGACCCTGCAAAAGTATCGCCGCACGTGCTGCGCCACGCTTTTGCCACGCATCTTCTGGAAGGCGGGGCAGACCTCCGCGTCTTGCAGACGATGCTGGGCCATGCAGATATCTCGACCACGCAAATCTACACCCACGTGGATTCTGCCCGCCTTGTTGCACTGGTGAATGAGCGGCATCCCCTTGCAGCGGAGCGCGGGTCGGAGTAGCGGCATCGGCATGACTTCATACCTCGAATTCGAGAAGCCGGTAGCCGAGCTGGAAGCCAAGATCGCCGAACTGCGCAAGGCAGCAGGTGAAGATGGCGACGTTGATATTTCAAACGAGTTGCAAAGGCTCGAATTGAAAAGCGCGCAGCTTCTCGGAAATACCTATCGTGACCTTTCGCCCTGGCAGAAAACTCAGGTTGCCCGCCATCCTGCGCGCCCTCACTTCCATGACTATGTCAGTATGGGCTTCACCGATTTCGTGCCGATGGCCGGGGATCGCGCTTATGGTGACGATCAGGCGATCATGGGCGGACTGGCCCGGCTGGACGGTCGCAAGATCGTGCTGATCGGTCATGAAAAGGGCAATGATACCGAAAGCCGCATCCGCCACAATTTCGGCATGGGCAAGCCGGAAGGCTATCGAAAGGCGATCCGCCTGATGGAACTGGCCGATCGGTTCGGCCTGCCGGTGGTGACGCTTGTGGATACATCCGGTGCCTTCCCCGGCATCGAGGCGGAAGAACGCGGCCAGGCCGAAGCTATCGCCCGTTCTACCGAGGCCTGCCTTGCGCTGGGTGTGCCGATGATCGCCGCGATCGTGGGTGAGGGCGGTTCCGGCGGAGCTGTGGCCCTGGCGAGTGCGGAGCGTGTGCTGATGTTCGAACATGCCGTTTATTCGGTGATTTCGCCGGAAGGCTGCGCATCGATCCTATGGCGGACCGCTGAAAAAGCCCCTCAAGCTGCAGAGGCGATGAAGATGACCGCGCAAGATCTTGCCAAGATCGGCGTGATAGATCGTATCGTTTCAGAGCCCATGGGCGGTGCTCAGCGCGATCCGCGGACGGCTGTTGCAAGCCTTACAAAGGCTATCGGCGAAGAACTGGAAGAACTGTCCGGTCTGGGCAGTGCGGAATTGCGGCGCAAGCGCGAGGATCGCTTTCTGGCTATCGGGCAGGACCTCTCGCGCTAGCTCGCGGCACTGATATGGAAGCGTCTTCGGGAACATCCCGGCGACATTGCGGTTTTTCGGGGTAACATATGCAAACGCAGGTTTGCATTGGTGCAATTCCCGGAGGACGCCTGAATGCCCATCAAGAAATTCCGCAAATTCACTGCCCTGGCTCTCGCCGGTGCCGGTTCACTGGCGCTTGGCGCTTGTGCGAGTATTCCAGGCGCCAATGTTGCGCCAGGCTCTCCCATAACGGCAGAGGAAGCGCAGGTCGGCGCGCAATATCACGATCAGTTCGTGGCGGAATTTGGCGGCGAGATGACCGGCCCGTATGCACAATACGTCAATCAGGTAGGTTCGAACATCGCTGTTCAATCAGGTTTGGCAACGCGCCCTGATGCTTTCGATGTTACTCTGTTGAACTCCAGCGTGAATAACGCTTTTGCCGTCCCCGGCGGCTATGTTTACGCTACGCGCCAGCTGGTGAACCTTATGAATAATGAGGCGGAGCTTGCCGCTGTGCTGGGGCACGAGGTCGGCCACGTGGCCGCTCGCCATTCCGCACGGCGTCAGGAAAATGCGCAGCGTAATCAGCTTCTTGGCCTGCTGGGTGCAGTGATCGGCGGCGGTCTGCTGGGAAGTTCCGACCTTGCCCAACTCAGCCTGCAAGGCTCGCAACTCGCAACGCTCAGCTATTCGCGCAGTCAGGAGCTGGAGGCCGACCAGCTTGGCATCCAGTATCTGAACCGCGCAGGCTATGATCCAAACGCAATGGCGACCTTGCTCACCAGTCTTGCCGCGCAAAACCAGCTTGATGCGCAGTTGCAGGGCAGGGATGACGCAACGATTCCCGCATGGGCATCGACCCACCCCGATCCTGCCAGCCGGG
>JBASBA010000480.1:0-5392 GCA_049650885.1 Alteraurantiacibacter sp.
GTGCGGAGAACGGCAGGTCGATACCGTAGTTCACCTGAAGGTCGATGCCGCTGGTTTCGATGCGTGCCACGTTGGCAACACCGAACTGAGGCGGATTGTCACGAGTGAATGCACCGTTCGCATCACGCGTTCCAACGAAACCGGCACACTGAGGAGCCGAAAGATCCTGAACCTGCAGGAAGCAGAGCTCGATCGCGGTCTGCGGTGAGATCGTGATGATCGCATCGTCGATGGTGATGTTGAAGTAGTCAGCCGTTACCGTCAGACCGGGGACGAAGCTCGGCTGCAGCACCACACCGAAGGTGTAGCTGTCAGACGTTTCTTCGAACAGGTCAGGATTACCGCCGAACAGACCCTGGATCTGCGGATCGGGCTGAACAACCGGGTTCAGGCCGTTGCCGCTAGCAGGAACGATGCCGATGTTACCAGCTGGCACACCATTCGCGAGACAGATGTCGAGAACGCCGCCAGTCGGGGTCGGACCGCCCGCAGTCGTACCGTTACCGGCACAAGGATCAACCACGCCGGGGAAGCCGACAGCCGAACCCTGGAAGAGTTCGTTGACGTTCGGTGCACGAACGGCGTGCTGATACTGACCACGGAAAGTGATGTCGGGGATCGGAGAGAACTCGGCACCACCTGCATAAGTCCATACGCCGCCAACCGCTTCAAGCGAGTAGTCGGAGTAACGGCCTGCACCGGTAAGCTCGAAACGCATACCGCTCTCGGTCTCGAACGGGATAGCAAGTTCACCGAACACTTCGTTGACGTTGTAGCCGCCCTGGGTTGGTTCACCAGCGTTGAAGCCGGCAACATCGCCCGAAGCGAGGAACTCGTCAGGAATGAAGCGTGCGTTTACTTCGCGATATTCGCCGCCGACTGCGAAACCAACAGGTTCGGCAAGACCGAGTGCAAAATCACCGAACGTACCGGAGACAACTGCGGACGCCACCTGAAGCTCGGAAATGTCGCCATTCTGTGCCTGGATGATGAAAGAGTCGGCCATGGCTGGCGTCAGCTGGTTCAGACCATAGGGGTTGAGTAGGATATCACCGGTGCCCTCAAGGCCAGCGCGCAGACGCGAAAGCGATGCGTTGCCCTGCTGGATGTTGGCATTGCGAGTACGCGAATACATGTAATACGCATCGTACTGCAGGTAATCGGTGATATCGCCACGCAGGCCGCCGAGAACGCGGAACGAGTTACGCTCGTCCTGGTTTGCACGGCTGCCACCCTCAAGGAGACGGCGGTTGAACTGTACCAGAACAGTGTCGTCACCCGCCTGATCGCCAGTTTCGGAGGCGTCAATCGCCGCGAACTGGTCACGTGTAGCCTGATCGATGAAGCCCGCATCAAACAGATCTTCAAATGGCAAAGCGACGTTGTTCAGCTGAACCGGAGTCGGAGCGAGTTCTGCATCAACGCGGTTGTTGACGTAGGTAACTTCACCGTAAACTTCGACCGCATCAGCGATTTCGTAGCTGCCGTAACCACCCAGCAGGTAACGCTCTTGCGGGAGCTGCAGGTAGTTGGCGGGTGCGAAGTTATAAAAGTCGGTCGAACCGTTGTAGGAACGGATAGAGCCCGGCGAGTCAAAGAAGCCGTTTGCGCCACCTTCGAATGCCGTGCCATCTGTGTCGCCATTGCCCTGGTAGGCGATCCGGCTCTGCGGCACGAAGGACGAACCACCCTGAACCAGCGGATCGCCGCCCAGGTTAAACACGGAGAAGCCACGCTCAGCCTGGAAGATGGGATCGCGGTTGTAGTACTCACCGTAAACGGTCACGTTGCCGCGGCCGTCAGCGAAATCGGTACCGATTGCGCCGTGGACTTCGTAACGGTCGCCGTCGCCGGCATCGGTGATGGAATACTGGCCGCCGAACTCGGCGCCATTCAGATCACGCAGACGGAAGTTTACAACACCGGCCAGAGCGTCGGAACCGTAAACGGCCGAAGCACCACCGGTTACAACGTCAACGGATTCCAGCAGGAACTGCGGGATCGTGTTAAGATCGACAATCTGGTTCGCATCATAGAACATCCAGCGGCGACCGTTGACCAGCAGCAGTGTGCGGGTTTCGCCAAGGCCACGCAGGTTCAGCGAAGCCGTACCGTTGCCGGGGTTGTTCGAGAAAGAAGTGGTGCCAGGCACAACTTGTGGCAGCGTGTTAACGACGTTCTCGACGTTGACCGAACCCGAAAGTTCGAATTCTTCCGCGTCAACAACAGCTACAGGAGCAGCCGTATCGGTGTCGCGACGCTGAATGCGCGAGCCGGTAACAACGATGGTCTCAGCTTCAGCCGCTGCGGGCTGAATGGTGGGGTTGTCCTGCGCCATTGCCGGGGTAGCAACCAGCGATCCGAAGATCACGGTGCTGGCCAGCAGCGAGGCCTTCTTCGTATTGATAATCATTAAAATGCTCCTGGTAAGTGGGAGAATCTGTTGGAAGGAAGACTGCCTTCGCCCTTGAATTTTCACCCAAGTCTGACGGTTGGCGTCCAAACTCCCCCTTCCTGATTTTGCCTCAAACACGATTGTGCCGCGCCGCACAACGATACAGTGAACAGGTTTCAAAGGAGATCGTTTCGTGTGACATTTATGAAACAATCGTTTTCATCACGTGGTTGCGCCCGGATCGCCTGTGGCGAACGATTATTCCCAGAATGCCACGCTTCTGCATTCTATACTTTCGCGGATGTTCGGAGTGGTTGCACTCCCATCCGTGAAGGCTGAATGCGGGCAGCGCCAGGTAACATCATGATTACTGTCGTGAAATTTGAACAACAGCACATCTTCCCGCTGCATCCCTGAGAAATACCACCAGCGGTGGGACGGATGGCAGGAGAATATGGTCGCGGCCAGCATCTGATCCTCGCCCGGCACCGGCGCCGTCAGCGCCTCGCCTTGCGGAAACTGGTCCACGATCAGCAGGGTGTTTTCCTTTTCCTCGCCACCAAAGCTGGTTCGTCCGTCACAAAGCGCCAGCGGGATATCCTGCGGCGGCGCAGAGAAACAGCGCCAATGGCTGGTTATCAGGAAACGGGTGTAGCCGGGTCCGTCGGGAAAATATTGTTCGTATGTGGCCTGTGCAATACGCTGTGCGGATGAAGTGCTGACATCGACATGCGCCTCGCCCGCCGGAGGTTGCAGCCCGCCGCTATGCTGGTAATTCCTGGTCTTCTGGCTGGCGCGCGTGCTGAGATCGGCGCTGGTCCTGAGCATCCATCCGCGTGCCACGCATTTGTCCGCCCCGGTAAGCCGGATGACATCGGCTTCCACTTCACGCTCATACAGCCTGTCTACCTCAGGCTTGTCATGAAAGTCTGTCACCGCGGTTGGCGATCTGGTGATGGTAAAGCCATGGGTATCCAGCGCGAAGTGATCGCGGATCGGCATCCCGTCGCGTATGGTAATCTGGTGATCGGAATAGGTGCCCGTGTTCAGCTCCTTTCCCTGGCTGACGTAGCGGCGCGTCACGAAGTCTCCCTCGTCCACATAACGCATCATTGCTGTTACCTGTCGCGCATCCCGCTCGACCTGCTCGTCCTGAATAGAGGCCATGCTATCCCTTTCCTATCCTCTATGCCGCTTAATAACGATCGTGATCGTCATGGCACATCAGGCTGGCTAGCGGCAAGCTTCGCGCTACAGATTGGGGAACGCTAATCGGAGATATACATGGGACCGCTACCGCCTGGCACGGATGATCGTGCGATCTGGGATATCTGGCAATCGCAATTCACCCTGCCCGCCGTCACCGTGGCGGACGAGTTGGGGGTTTTCCGCACGATTGGCGACAGCGCGATGGCAACGGACGAGTTGGCGGCATCGCTCTCGGTAGATGCGCGCGCGCTTGGCGTGTTGCTTGGTGCGCTTGCCTCCATCGGCGTGGTCGAGCGACGCGACATGCGCTGGGCAGCCACACCTTGCGCGCGGATGTGGCTGCATCCCGAAGCCGAGGGATACTGGGGCGGTTTCCTGTTTCGCTTCCGTGAAACAATCCCCTTGCACGCCGACCTGATTGCCATGGTGCGCACCGGGGTGAGGCCGGATAACAAGGTGGCGGGCGGCCCGGAGTGGGAGCGTGGCACCATGAGCGCCGAAGTCGCCAGGCGGATCTCGGACTTTATGCATGCCCATTCCATGGGTCCAGCACGCGGTGCGGCCATGCAGCCCGTGTTTACCGAGGTCGAAAGCCTGCTGGACGTCGGCTGTGGATCGGGCGTGTACGGGATTGAGCTTGCCCGCGCCAATCCCGCCATGCAGGTGTGCCTGCTGGACCTGAAAGAGATGGTGGCCGAGGCGCAGGTACATGTTGATGCCGCCGTGTTGCAGGGCAGGATATCCACCTGTGGCCTGAACATGTTCGAGGGAGCCTGGCCCACAGGACATGACGCGCACTTCTTTGCAAATATCTTTCACGACTGGTCGGAAGAAACGAATGCCCTGCTTTCGCAAAAAAGCTTCGCCGCACTGAAACCCGGCGGACGGATATTCCTGCACGAAATACTGATGGATGACGACGGAAGCGGGCCTTGGCAGGCCGCCAGCTTCAGCCTGATGATGCTGATGGGGACACTGGGCAAACAGTACACTCTGCCGGAGTTTCGAGACTTGCTGGAAAACGCGGGGTTCATGGATGTGCGAGCCTGTCGTAGCGGTGGAGGGTATTACTCGCTTGTCTCGGCTCGCAAACCCGAATGAAATTCGCGCCCGTAAAGACGGGACAACATCGTCAATATCATCTTAAGCACATTGCGAAACCTCGTTTGGAATGTCCGCGCTAACTGACACGCTAGATATTGCAAATGCGACAGTGGG
The DNA here is from genome assembly GCA_049650885.1 of Alteraurantiacibacter sp. Lineage (GTDB taxonomy): Bacteria > Pseudomonadota > Alphaproteobacteria > Sphingomonadales > Sphingomonadaceae > Alteraurantiacibacter. The sequence continues at coordinate 4,823 of JBASBA010000480.1, forward strand.
GACCGTCGCATTGAAAATTGGAGACTTGGTTATGCGAATTGCACGCGCGCTCTTGCAGGATGAAACCGGCGCAACTGGTATAGAATATGGCCTTATCGCTTCGCTGATCGCGATGGCGGCCATGTCCGGCTTTGACGAGCTTGGCAATGTGGTGGACGGCAGCTTTGGCAATACGGCGGAAAGATACGCGGAGGTCAGCTGACGCGGTTCGGCAGGTCAGTTTCTGACAGGTTCCGCCAAAGCATTTGATCGAGCCTGCGGAGCTCTGCTGGCGCTGAACACATGGGCAACGACAATCGCCGCCTCATATGTTCGGCACCGCGCGCGGCTCTCACCATCCCCGCCGCGAGGTAATTGGTTTTGATGACTTGCGGCGCGTGAAGCCTGGATTTATCAGCAGCGCATTATGACCGCTCCCTTTACCATTCTGTGCCCATGAAGGCACCGCTGAGAGAACGCCTGCGGCAGGAAACGGGCGATATTCATGAGCAGGTAGAATTGGCCTTCGCCCACCTTGACCTTGCCACCCGCGAGGGGATGGCCGCCACGTTGCGCGCGCATATCCGTGTG
>JBASBA010000481.1:0-2415 GCA_049650885.1 Alteraurantiacibacter sp.
GCAGAAACTCTTTCCTTCCGCCGAAGCTGCTTTGGAGGGCGTGCTGCACAATGTCATGTTAATCGCCAGCGGCGGTTTTGGCCTGTGCGGCATCCCCGAACGGTTGCTGAAGGCTATTCAGGACAGCGGCGTGAAAGACCTCACCTTTGCCAGCAACAATGCCGGGATCGATAACGAAGGTATCGGCATGCTGTTGCGTTCGAAGCAGGTGAAGAAGATGATTTCCAGCTACGTGGGCGAGAACAAGGAGTTCGAGCGGCAGTATCTTTCCGGAGAGCTGGAGGTGGAGTTCTGCCCGCAAGGCACGCTGGCAGAGCGTATGCGCGCAGGTGGCGCGGGCATCCCCGGCTTCTATACCAAGACAGGCTTCGGCACGCAGGTGGCCGAGGGCAAGCAGGTCATGAGCTTCGACAAGGGCGACGGGCCGGAGGATTTCATCCTGGAACACGGCATCTTCGCCGACCTTTCCATCGTGAAAGCGTGGAAGGCGGACGAGACGGGCAATCTGATGTTCCGCAAGACCGCCCGCAATTTCAACCAGCCCGCCGCCGCTTGCGGCAAGATCTGCGTGGCCGAGGTTGAGGAAGTGGTGCCTGCGGGCGCGCTCGATCCCGATTGCATCCACCTGCCCGGCGTATTCGTGAACCGCATGGTGGTGGGCGCGCCATATGACAAGAAAATCGAATTCGTCACGACTCGCGAACGGGAGACTGCATAATGGCCTGGACCCGCGATGAAATGGCCGCCCGCGCGGCGAGTGAGTTGCAGGATGGCTTTTATGTCAACCTGGGCATCGGCATTCCCACGCTGGTAGCAAACCACATCCCCGAAGGTATGCAGGTGACGCTGCAAAGCGAAAACGGGATGCTGGGCATCGGGCCTTTCCCCTATGAAGGGGAGGAGGATGCCGACCTGATCAATGCCGGCAAACAGACCATCAGCGAACTGCCGCATTCCGCCTATTTCGACAGCGCCACCAGCTTTGGCATGATCCGCGGCGGGCATATCGACCTGACCGTGCTGGGCGCGATGGAAGTGGCCGGCAACGGTGACATCGCCAACTGGATGATCCCGGGCAAGATGGTGAAGGGGATGGGCGGCGCGATGGATCTGGTCGCGGGCGTGAAGAAGATCATCGTGGTGATGGAGCACACCAGCAAGCATGGGGACCCCAAGTTCATCCCCGAATGCACCCTGCCGCTGACCGGCACCAATGTGGTGGACATGATCATCACCGATCTCGCCGTGTTCCAGCGCGCAGACCACAACAGCCCGTTCAAACTGGTGGAACTGGCACCCGGCGTAACCGCAGAGGAAGTGGCCGCAAAAACCACCGCCCATTACGAAAGCTGAACCGCGCCTTCTCACAGGCGTCAGGCTGCTGTGGATCGCCGGTTTCGTTATCGGGGCTCGCAATCATGCTGCCGATGTGCTGGCCCGTGGCTGGCTACCCTATGATTTCGCCCCGCTGGCGCTGAACTGGTTCTGGACGCTGCTGCTGCCGCTCGACGTTCTGGCAGGCGCCCTGCTGGCGCTGCGGAAACGCGCGGGGATCGGGCTGGGCGTAATCATCATCCTTGCTGATGTCGCGGTGAACAGCTGGTACGCCTATCGCACCGAATGGCTGGACTTGTTTCGCGCTTTACAGGTGCAAAGCCTGTTTTGCGGCTTCGTGATCGGAACCACGCCATATCTGTGGCGGCATACGGAAGGGGAAGGCTGATGGCCTACGAACTTGTTACCGCGAACCGCAATTACTCCAGCTGGTCTCTTCGCCCCTGGGTGCTGATGAAAAAGCTCGGCATCACATTCACGGATCGGATCGAGCCGTTCACCAAGGCTGTGAACTGGGATGATTTTCGCAGCTTCTCGCCCACCGGGCAGGTGCCGGTGTTGATCGACGGGCAACGCACCGTGTGGGATTCTCTGGGGATCGTTCTGTATCTGGCACAGCGGCACGATGGCGTTTGGCCGGAGGGCGATGACGCTCGCGCATTTGCGCAATGCGGCGTTGCCGAAATGCATGGCGGATTTTCCGCGCTGCGCAACCAGTGCACGATGAATGTGGGTGTGCGTGTGCGAATGGATGCGGTGGACGCGGCGCTAGCAAAGGATCTGGCGCGGGTGCAAGAATTGCTGGAGCATGGTCTGGATCGCCTCGGCGGGCCGTGGCTGGCAGGGCCGCAGTTCAGCGCACTGGACGCGTTCTTCGCCCCCGTCGCATACCGCATCCGCACGTTTGACCTTCACGTTGGCCATGCGCAACCCTGGGTAGAGCGGATGCTGGAACTGCCGGAGATGCAGGAGTGGGAGGCTATGGCCCTGGCTGAAAGCTGGCGTGAACAAAGCCACGAAGCGGAGATCGGCGCGGCGGGCCAGATCGTGGCAGATTTCCGAACCGGCTAAAACCAGACA
>JBASBA010000482.1:0-8613 GCA_049650885.1 Alteraurantiacibacter sp.
ATTCCACCCCATAGGGTGGCTGGGGATTTTCAGCGGTGCCGCATGCGGCCAGGAAGATCGTGGAGGTGAGTAGCGCGGCTGTGGGTCGGATCATGGTTTCGTAACGGTTCAGGGCGCTGTTCTATCCGCAAAAAACCACAGTCTTTTCGGGAACATGAATGGCGTCTAGCCTGCCCGCAATTCCTCCGCCAGCAAGCGAAACTCGTCACCGCGAGGGCTGTTCACGCGCCAGACCAGCGCAATTTCGCGGCTTGTATGAACACCCTTCAGCGGACGGGCGACCACATCTGTTTCATGCAGTATTCCTGCATCAATCGCCATTTTCGGCAGCATCGTCAGGCCAAGGCCATTGTCCACCATCTGCACCAGCGTGTGCAGGCTTGTGCCTATCATCGTCGTACTGCCGCGCAGTTCCGGCCGGTTACACGCGGCAAGCGCGTGCTCTTTCAGACAATGTCCATCTTCCAGCATCAACAGGCGCCCCTCGTCTATCATGGCGGGAGAGACTTCGGCTGGCGGATCTCGCGGATCGTCCTTGGGGAAGGCGACATACAGTTCATCATCACTGATCTTTGCAGTCTCTACTTCTCCTGTTGCGAAGGGCAGGGCCAGCAGCACGCAATCCGCGCGCCCGTGATGCAGGGACTCCAGCGCCTGGTCGCTTGTCTCCTCTCGCAGGAACAGCTTCAATTGCGGACGCTCCCGGCGCAGACGTGGCAGGATACGGGGCAGCAGAAATGGTGCGATGGTTGGGATCACGCTCATGCGCAATTCCCCCGATAGCGGCTTGCCGGCGGCCTGCACGATTTCTGCCAGTTCTTCCGTTTCACGCAGCACGCGGTGCGCCTTTGCTACCACCGCATTGCCCAGCGGCGTAAAGCGCACGACACGCCGGCTGCGCTCCACCAAAGTTACGCCCAGCAGCGATTCCAGTTCGCGAATGCCCGCCGACAAGGTGGATTGCGAGACGAAGCTCGCCTCCGCCGCCTTGCCGAAATGCTGCTGTTCATGCAGTGCAACGAGATATTGCAGCTGCTTGATCGTGGGAAGGTATGTGCTCACCGAGCGTCCGGATCCAGGGCGGCAGCTTGTGCCAAAGCCTGCTTCTCGGCGTCCCGCTCCACATCATCGATATGGGTCATCTTCAGGCGCCCTTTTTCAACCGCAAAGGCCAGCTTGCCCTCCACAAGGTCCAGCGCATCCTTGCCGAAAACCTCGTAACGCCAACCTTCCAGGATCGGCAGGTCGCGCAAGCCTGCGGCCAGTGCTTCCATTTCATCTGACCGGGTCAGCAGGCGGGAGGCCACGTCGATCTCGCGGGAGCGGATTTTCAGCAGCAGTTTGAGAAGGTCGGCAACCAGCGCGCCTTCCTTCCCCAACGGTGCGCCGCGCTTTGCCTTTTCAGGCATTTCGCTTTTGTCCATCGGCTCTGCGTTTTCCAGCACGCGCATCAGCCGCTTACCGATGTCGTTATCCTTCCAGGCGTTGGAGAGGCCGCGTACCTTGGCAAGGTCTGCTTGGCTTTTCGGCGGATGGCCGGCCAGATCGGCCAGTGTTTCATCCCGGATGATGCGACCGCGCGGAATATCCTTGTCCTGCGCCTCCGTCTCACGCCAGGCGGCCAGTGCTTTCAGGCGGCCCAGCACGGCAGGATTGCGACCGGGGGAGCGGATGCGCTTCCACGCGACTTCCAGATCATTGGCATAATTGGCAGGGTCCGCCAGCTTCTCCATCTCCGCATTCAGCCAGTGGCCACGATCCGTCTTCACCAGCCGGTTCAGGATCTTGGGGAAGATCCTTGCCAGATAGGTAACATCGCCGATGGCATATTCGATCTGGCGTTCGGTCAGCGGGCGACGGCTCCAGTCGGTAAAACGCGCACCCTTGTCGATGGTCTTGTTCAGCCAGCTTTCGACAAGGTTGGCGTAGCCGATCTGTTCGGACTGGCTGATCGCCATCATGGCAATCTGCGTGTCGAAGATGGGATGCGGCGTCTTGCCGGTAAGGTTGTAGATAATTTCTACGTCCTGTCCGCCGGCGTGAAAGATTTTCAGCACGTCCTCGTTGTCGCACATCAGGTCCAGCAGGGGGCTCATGTCGATGCCCTTGGCCAGCGGGTCGATTGCGGCTGCCTCCTCCTCGTTCCCGATCTGGATCAGGCACAGCAGCGGGTAGTAGGTGTTCTCGCGCATGAACTCGGTATCGACGCACACGAAATCATGCTGGGCCAGCCGTTCGCAAAGTTCGGCCAGCTGTTCGGTTTTGGTAATCAGGGGATGGATTTGCATTCGTCTTCTTTTCTGTCTGGGCGGTTCACCGCCCGGCGGCATTACCGGATCTGAATGGCCAAGGTTGGTGTCACCTTGACAAAAGGCCCTGCTTCGCCTGTTAGCGCGCGCATACAAAAGGGCGTATGCTTGACGCATCGTCCGCGCGCCTTAGCGCCATAACCTGCCAAATGAAAAGAGTCCCCATGCACGCCTATCGTACCCACAACTGCGCCGCGCTGAACAAAGAAAACGTTGGTGATACCGTTCGTCTGTCCGGCTGGATCCATCGCAAGCGCGACCATGGCGGCGTTCTGTTTGTTGATCTGCGCGACCATTACGGCATCACGCAGGTGGTGGCGGACGAAGATTCGCCCGCGCTGCAATTGCTGGATTCACTGCGGCTGGAAAGCGTCATCACCATCGATGGCGAAGTAAAGGCGCGCGATGCGGAGGCGGTGAACACAAACCTGCCCACCGGCGAGATAGAGGTGTTCGCCCGCTTCGTTACGGTGCAAAGTCAGGCCAACGAACTGCCGCTGATCGTGAATTCGGCGGAAGACTATCCCGAAGACACGCGCCTGAAGTATCGTTTCATCGATCTGCGGCGCGAGCGGGTGCACCACAACATCATGTTGCGCAATCAGGTGATCACATCCTTGCGCCGCCGCATGACGGATCAGGGTTTCTCTGAATTTCAGACCCCGATCCTTGGCGCATCCAGCCCGGAAGGCGCACGTGATTACCTAGTGCCCAGCCGCCTGCATCCGGGGCGTTTCTACGCGCTTCCGCAGGCGCCGCAGATGTTCAAGCAGTTGCTGATGGTGGCAGGCTTTGATCGGTACTTCCAGATCGCGCCGTGCTTCCGCGATGAAGACTTGCGTGCTGACCGTTCGCCAGAATTTTACCAGCTCGATTTCGAAATGAGCTTTGTCACTCAGGAAGACGTGTTCAACGCGATTGAGCCTGTGCTGGCCGGCGTGTTTGAAGAGTTCTCCGGTGACAAGACGGTGACACCGGCAGGCGAGTTCCCTCGCATTCCCTATGCCGAATCGATGCTGAAATACGGCACCGACAAGCCGGATCTTCGTAACCCTATCGTGATTTCCGATGTCACCCATCATTTCGAGAAGTCGGGCTTTGGCATCTTCGAGAAAATTGTTGGTGGCGGCGGCGTGGTGCGCGCCATTCCTGCGCCCAACACCAATGAAAAGAGCCGCAAGTTCTTTGACGAGATGAACGACTGGGCGCGTAAAGAAGGCTTCTCCGGCCTCGGCTACGTCACCCGTAAGAGCGGCGAGTTTGGCGGCCCGATCGCCAAGAATCACGGGCCAGAAGAAATGGCCAAGATCTATGACGAGCTGGGCCTTGGCGAAAATGACGGAATGTTCTTTGCCGCGGGCAAGGAAAAGGATGCGGTGAAACTGGCTGGCGCGGCGCGCACGCGCACTGGCGAAAAGCTGGAACTGATCGAGCAGGGCTGCTTCAAATTCTGCTGGATCGTCGATTTCCCGATGTTCGAATATGATGAAGATCTGAAAAAGGTCGATTTCAGCCATAATCCATTCTCCATGCCGCAGGGGGAAATGGACGCACTGGAGAACAGCGACCCGCTGGAGATCAGGGCGTGGCAGTACGATATCGTCTGCAACGGTTACGAGCTTTCGAGCGGCGCCATCCGTAATCACCGCCCGGACATCATGTACAAGGCCTTCGCCATCGCGGGCTATTCGCAGGAAGAAGTGGACGCGAATTTCTCTGGCATGATCGAGGCTTTCAAGCTGGGCGCACCTCCGCACGGCGGTTCCGCACCGGGCATTGATCGCATCGTGATGCTGCTGGCGGACGAGCCGAATATCCGCGAAGTTATCGCGTTCCCGCTCAACCAGAAGGCGCAGGACCTGATGATGGGTGCGCCGTCCGCCGTAAGCGCGCGGCAGTTGCGCGATGTGCATATCCGCCTGTCAGGCGATGCTCTCGATGCGCACAAGGAAGCATCCGACGCAGAAAAAACCGATATGAATAGCGATGCTGCTAGCCGCGACGCACCGCCACAGGACGGTAAGTAACAAGAGAAAGGGCGCGATCCCTGGATGGAATCGCGCCCTACTTGTTTCAGCTAATCCTGTTCGTTCAGTCGTACTGTTTGTTGATCATATCGCCAAACCGTTCGCCTTCGCTGATCTCGGCGTAGCACTGTTGAATGACGGTGCGTGACTGCGGATCAAGATCGTCGTCTTCCAAGGCGCTCTCAAACTTACCCTTGAGGTAGTCTTCGCCTTCCTCGACACGCTCGGCAGCGGCTTCATCACCACTCTCGAAGGCATCGGCAATCACCATCCAGGTACGGTGTGCAGCGCCGGTGACGGTGCCCTTGGTTACAAGCTCACCGCCCTGGCGTTGAATTTCGGCGTTCAGTTTTGCGACCGTCTGCTCGCGCTGTTCGCGGCGATGGTTCAGGGCCTGTTGAAGCTGCGGGCTATCAGCCTTCTCGGCAGCTTTGCGATAGCCTTCGACCGAATCGAAAGCGGTGTCGGTGATGGTTTTGAGGACAGAGTTGGCAGACATTGAAATTTCCCTTTAATCAGTTGGTTATCCACTCAACGGTCCGGGACGGATTGGTTTCCCGTCTATTGCGCAGCCACAAGGCGCTTGGCCGCATATCATGCCCTGTAATGGGCGGGGCCGGGCTGATGGTGTGGCCAACTGATACCGCTGGGCGAATTATGCGGTGGGGATCATCGCACCGCATTGCTTTTGCGGCACTTGCTTTGCTTGCCAGCGTTCATTAGGGCGAAAGCGTTATTCAAAACCTCAAAGTGAGAGAGCATACATGAGCGATATCGCTGCACGCGTTAAGAAGATCGTTGTCGAGCATCTCGGCGTTGAAGAAGAGAAGGTGACTCCGGAAGCCAGCTTCATCGACGACCTGGGCGCGGACAGCCTCGACATTGTCGAGCTGGTCATGGCCTTCGAGGAAGAGTTTGGCGTGGAAATTCCAGACGACGCCGCCGAGAAGATCAACACCGTCGGCGATGCCAACAAGTACATTGAAGAGCACGTCTCTTAAAAGACCACTGGCCTCGTTCGCGAATGGTCTCCCCGGACGCGGACGGGGTTGGAAGGCTCGGCCGTTAAGGCTGGGCCTTTCTTGATTGGAGAAGATTTATGCGGCGTGTCGTCGTTACGGGACTGGGACTTGTCACCCCTTTGGGGGCGGATGTCGAAACGGTCTGGAAGAACCTGATCGCTGGCGAGAGCGGGATCGGCACGATCACGCGCTTCGACACCGAAGGGCAAAAATGCCTGATCGCTGGCGAAGTGAAGCCGGCTGATCACAAATGGGGTTTCGATCCGAACAAGCGGGTGGACAGCAAGGTCCAGCGCCAGGTCGATCCCTTCATCATCTACGGCATTGATGCCGCCGGACAGGCACTGGAAGATGCCGGTCTGACGGATATGGATGAAGAGACCAAGCTGCGCGCTGGCTGTTCCATCGGTTCGGGCATCGGGGGTCTGCCGGGTATTGAGCTTGAATCAATCAATTTGCACAAGCGTGGCCCCGGCCGCGTGTCGCCGCACTTCGTGCATGGACGGCTGATCAATCTGATCTCGGGCCAGGTGTCGATTGCCTATGGCCTGATGGGCCCGAACCACGCCGTAGTCACGGCCTGCTCCACCGGCGCGCACTCGATTGGCGATGCCGCGCGCATGATCAAGGACGACGACGCCGACATCATGCTGGCAGGCGGCGCCGAAAGCACCATCAATCCGCTGGGCGTTGCCGGTTTCGCACAGGCCCGTGCACTCAATTGCAGCATGAATGACAGGCCAACCGAAGCCAGCCGCCCCTATGACAAGGGCCGGGACGGCTTTGTGATGGGCGAGGGCGCGGGCGTCGTGGTTCTGGAAGAATACGAGCATGCCAAGGCTCGCGGTGCGAATATCTACGGCGAAGTGGTGGGATATGGCCTTTCCGGCGATGCCTACCATGTCACAGCACCTCATCCCGAGGGCAAGGGCGCGGAAAACTCGATGCGCATGGCCATTCGCAAATCCGGACTGGAAGGTTCGGATATCGATTACGTCAATGCGCACGGCACCTCAACCATGGCCGACACGATCGAACTGGCAGCGGTAAAGCGCGTGCTGGGCGATGATCTTGGTGGTGCCTCGATGAGCAGCACAAAGAGTGCCATCGGCCATCTTCTTGGCGGAGCGGGCGCGGTGGAAAGCATTTTCTGCCTCCTCGCCATGCGCGATCAGATCGTGCCCCCCACGCTGAACCTGCAAGACCCCGATGAAGGGACAGATGGTGTGGACCTGGTTCCGCTCACCGCGAAAAAGCGCGAAGTGAATGCGGTGCTCAACAACAGCTTCGGCTTTGGTGGCACCAATGCGTCTCTCGTGATGAAGCGCGTCGAGGACTGATATGAAGAAACTGCTCGCGGCCATTGTCGCGCTGGGTATCCTGGCGGTGGTGGCCGTGGGCGGCTGGTTTGCGCTTGGCTGGTACGGCGGTGCGCAGGTTGAGGAGGAGACGGCCTTCATCGTCCCGTCCGGCGCCACGCTCACCTCGGTTGCAGGCAAGCTGGAAGAGGAGGGACATATCGCCTCCGCCGATTCCTTCCTGCTGCGGGCAAAGGTGCTGGGCAGTGATGATCCGATCAAGGCTGGCGAATTTCTGCTGGCATCCGGCATCAGCAATTCCGGTATTCTGGATCACCTGCAACATGGCGATGTAATCCGACGCTTCGTTACCATTCCTGAAGGCACGCCCTCTGCCATCGTACACGATCTGCTGATGGCGGAAGAACTGCTCGTGGGCGAAATCCCCGTGCCGGAAGAAGGCAGCGTCCTGCCCGAAAGCTACGATTTCGAGCGTGGGGAGGAGCGCTTGGCCGTGCTTGCCCGGATGCAGCGGGCGATGGATGAAACGATTGCGGAACTCTGGCCGCAGCGTAGCGATCGTACCGTGGCAAATTCGCAGGCAGAGGCGGTAACGCTTGCTTCCATCGTGGAGAAGGAAACGGGCGTTCCGGCCGAGCGGCGCATGGTGGCGGGGCTGTATTCCAACCGTGTGCGGCAGGGAATTTTTCTGCAGGCCGACCCGACCATTATCTACCCGATCACCAAGGGTCGCCCGTTGGGCAGGCGCATTCGCCAGTCCGAAATCGCCGATATCAACGATTACAACACCTATCAGATGGCGGGCCTGCCTGCGGGGCCAATCACCAATCCGGGCCGCGCCAGCATAGAGGCCGTGCTCAATCCAGCGGAGACAGAGGCGATCTTCATGGTGGCCGATGGCTCTGGCGGGCACGAATTCAACGATACACTGGCCGAGCATAATAAAGCTGTGGAACGGTGGTTCGCGCTTCGCCGCGAGCGGGGAGAAATGTGACAGGTGAGGGTGAACCTGCTCCGCTGATTGTAACGGCAGAAATGCCGCCCGACCTTTTCAGTTGGGCCAACCAGTTGCGCGTCGATCATTTTCCGCCTGAGCGCAATTATCTGAAAGCGCATGTCACGCTGTTCCACGCCCTGCCACCCAGTTGCGAGGACGAGTTGCGCGACTGCCTGAAGGATATCGTACGCGAGAACCCTCCGGTGCCGGCCCACCTCGCCGGGATCATGAAGCTGGGGAAGGGCACCGCCCTGAAACTGGAAAGTGATGGCATGATCGCCATCTGGAAAGACCTGGCAGACCGGTTCCACGGAATGCTAACCCCGCAGGATGAGCATAAGCCGCGTTTGCATGTGACCGTGCAGAACAAGGTCAGCATCGAGGCCGCAAAGGCTCTCCAAGCCGATCTTGCACCGCGAGTGGAGCCGCGCGACTTCGCTTTCACCGCCCTTCAAGTTCACGCCTATCGCGGTGGGCCGTGGGAAGAGCTTGGCCGATTTGCATTTCGCGGGAATGGCAACAGGCGCAGATAGGCTGCGTGCCGCCAGGTCGTGCGCGCGTGTGCAGGCGGCGCAAGTGGCCGGATTGGCGTGAGGGATACCGTTCATCACAAGGGCGGCGAGCCTAGCGGCAAAGAGATTGCACGAGATGCAAAAAGGCAGGTTGACCGCATCGCAAAGCAGACCTAAATGGCCGCCTCGCCCCCGCCCCTTGTGGCACGGATGGCGTTGCCGGATGGCGGAGTAGCTCAGGTGGTTAGAGCACGGGAATCATAATCCTGGTGTCGGGGGTTCGAGTCCCTCCTCCGCTACCAACATGCGGTATCGGCACGCGGTCCATCCACGATTGAACGCAATCCCCCATAGAGGGTGTGCTGGATCAATCTCGCGAGCATGAATTAAATGCTGCGCCCCATCCGTTTCCTGACTGGAGCTGCAA
>JBASBA010000483.1:0-5396 GCA_049650885.1 Alteraurantiacibacter sp.
ACGAAATGCTCGCCCGGCACGAACATCACCACATAGTCAGGCGCCTCGTCGAATTGGCTCTGGTAACTTTTCGCGCCAAGCGTCTGCACATGGTTGCGCATTGATTTTGCGTGCAGTTCCATATGTCGCTTGCGCTCTGCATCGTCATCCGCCTCAAACGCGGCCTGGTAGGCGTTCAGCGACACCTTGGAGTCGATCACCAGCTTCTTTTGCCCCGGCACGTTGACGATGGCATCGGGACGCATACGCCCCTCCGAGGTCTCGATCGACTGCTCCAGATGAAAATCGGTGTGCTCGGCCAGTCCGCACTGCTCCAGCAGGTTCTGCAGCGCGCGCTCTCCCCAGCGTCCGCGAGCCTTCGGGGCGTTGGTAAGCGAATTGCCCAGCCGCTGCGCCTCTCGCCGCACCTCTTCCTGCCCCAGTCGCATTGTCTCGATCTGCTGGTGGAGCTTGGAGAAGGCATCGGTTCTTTGCGCCTCCAGCGCGCCGACATGTTGTTCGTATTTCTCCAGCCGGTCGTTCACGGGCTTCAGCAGGTTGGCCACGGCCTCCTTGTTGGCCCGTTCCGAATTGCCAAAGCGTTCGGTGGCGTCAGCGATGAACTTCTCCTGCGCCTTGCCCAGCACCTCGCTGCCGGCTACCCGGAACTGGGTGAGCAGCTCTTCCCGCGCCTCCTTCATCAGCACGATTTGCTTGTCGTGATTGGCGGCATCGGCCTCCAGCGTGGCGAGGCGATTGCGCGCTACATCGCGCTCCTCCCGAACGGATTCGATCTGTGCGGCCAACCCGTCCACACGCTCCGCCCGGACCGTGGCGTTCTCCAGATCGATCACAGCCCGGCGAAATTTCTCGTCCAGTTCCTTCGCCTCTGTATCGCGCTGCGCATGGCGATCGCGCCACTCGGCCACCGGACGCTGGCCCAGCCAATAGCCGACCCCGCCCAGGACAAGCGCCAGAACCATCAACGCCAGAACAATCGGATCCATAAACCGCCTTCACCTATTCGAATTGGAACGAAAGGCGAACTTACCCACAGCCGAACCTCACCGCAAGCGCCCTGCTCCGACCATCCCCCGCTGCATGTGAAAAACCCTTGTGGAGTCGGCACCAAAAATCGTATGCGCTGCTTGCTAATTCAGATTTGCGAAATATTCGCTGTTGCGAAATTATCGTCAAACGCAGCCTTAAGAGAGAGGACAGGCCATGCCGACAGATATTGAAATCGCCCGCGAGGCGAAGCTAATTCCGATCACCGAAGTTGCCTCCAACGCAGGCATCCCGGACGACGCGCTGATCCCCTATGGCAAGTACAAGGCCAAGGTCGATACATCGGCCCTGCCCGACAACGCCAATGGCAAGCTGATCCTCGTCACCGCGATCAACCCCACGCCTGCGGGCGAAGGCAAGACCACTACTTCTGTCGGCCTGTCCGACGCGCTGCACCGCATTGGCAAGAAAACCATGTTGTGCCTGCGGGAGCCTTCGCTTGGCCCCTGCTTTGGCATGAAGGGTGGCGGTGCCGGTGGCGGCAAAAGCCAGGTTATGCCGATGGACGAGATCAACCTGCATTTCACCGGGGATTTTCACGCGATCACCAGCGCGCACAACCTGTTGAGCGCGATGATCGACAACTCGGTGTACTGGGGCAATCCCAACGATATCGACGTTCGCCGCATCACATGGAAACGCGTGCTGGATATGAACGATCGCGCTCTGCGCCAGATCGTCGGCCCGCTGGGCGGCGTTGCCAATGGCTTTCCGCGTGAAAGCGGTTTCGACATTACCGTGGCTTCGGAAATCATGGCGATTCTGTGCCTCGCCAGCGACCTGAAGGATCTGCAAAAGCGGCTGGGCGACATCATCATCGGCTACACGCGCAAGAAAGAGCCTGTGTATTGCCGCGACATCAAGGCCGACAGCGCGATGACGGTGCTGCTGAAGGACGCAATTCTGCCCAACCTGGTGCAGACGCTGGAGAACCGCCCCGCCTTCCTGCACGGCGGCCCCTTCGCCAATATCGCCCACGGCTGTAACTCCGTGATCGCCACCAAGACGGCGCTGAAAATGGCGGATTATACCGTGACAGAGGCTGGCTTTGGCGCAGACCTTGGCGCGGAAAAATTCCTCGACATCAAGTGCCGCCTTGCAGACATGAAGCCCGATGCCATCGTGCTGGTGGCCACCGTGCGCTCGCTCAAAATGAATGGCGGCGTGCCCAAGGGTGAACTGACCAAAGGCGAGAATGTGGATGCAGTGCGCGCGGGTTCCGTCAACCTGAAGCGCCATATCGAGAACCTGAAGAAGTTCGGCATCACGCCCACCATCGCCATCAACCACTTCTATCTCGACACTGATGCCGAGATCGCCGTGATCGAGGAGATGGCAAAGGAATACGGCGCTGATGCCGTGGTCTGCAAGCATTGGGCTGATGGCAGCGCCGGTGCAGAAGAACTGGCGAAAATCGTGTCGGCAAAGGCGGATGCGGGCGCACCCGATTTCGATCAGCTTTACCCCAGCGATATGCCGCTGGCCGACAAGATCACCACCGTCGCTACGGAAATTTACCGTGCGGGCGAGGTGAGCATCTCGCCCGCCATCCGTAAGCAGCTGAAGCAGTGGGAAGACATGGGCTACGCCAACTATCCCGTCTGCATGGCGAAAACCCAGTATTCCTTCAGCATGGACCCAACAGCACTGGGCGCGCCGGACGATCACACGGTGGAAATCAACGAGGTGCGCCTGTCAGCGGGTGCCGGCTTCGTTGTCGCCACCTGCGGCGGTATCATGACCATGCCGGGCCTGCCCAAGGTGCCGAGTGCCGAGAACATCTATCTGGACGAAAACGGCCAGATCGAAGGTCTGTTCTAGGAAAGCGGACACGATCGCCTAACCAAGGGGCTGCTCCGCTGGAGCGGCCCTTTTTGTCTGTGCGGCCCATTTGCGTGGTTGCAGGCCAGGGTCCTTCAAAATTGAATGATCACAATTCGGGGAACCGGATGCTCCAAGCATCCGTAATGATAGCAAAACCCCCCAATGAGAGGCATCATTCATGGCCAAGAATAAAAGCGGGCAATCCGTCGCCCCCACCACCACTGACGGCGGCATCCCGATTGCCAGCGAAGAACATTCGCTGACGGTCGGACCGGACGGACCTATCGTCCTTCACGACCACTACCTGCTGGAACAGATGGCCAACTTCAACCGGGAGCGTATCCCGGAACGTCAGCCACACGCAAAAGGTTCCGGCGCGTTCGGTCATTTCGAAACGACTGCTGACGTCAGCAAATACACCAACGCCAAGCTTTTCCAGAAGGGCGCGAAAAGCGACGTAGCAATGCGCTTTTCCACCGTGGCTGGCGAGCGCGGCAGCCCCGACACCTGGCGCGATCCGCGCGGATTTTCGGTAAAGTTCTATACCGAGGATGGCAATTTCGACATGGTCGGCAACAACACGCCGATCTTCTTCATCCGCGATCCGATCAAGTTCCAGCACTTCATCCGCAGCCAGAAGCGGCGCGCGGACAATGGCCTGCGCGATCATGACATGATGTGGGATTTCTGGACGCTCAGCCCGGAAAGCGCGCACCAGGTCACATACTTGATGGGCGATCGCGGCGTGCCAAAGAACTGGCGCGAAATGAACGGCTATTCCAGCCACACCTACATGCTGCAAAATGCCGAGGGCGAAAAGTTCTGGGTCAAGTTCCACTTCCACACCGATGTCGGCTCCATGAGCGGCAACGCCCATCTCACGCAGGACGAAGCAGTGAAAAAGGCTGGTGAAGACAGCGATTATCACCGCCGCGACCTGTTCGATGCGATTGCAGACGGCAACTTCCCCAGCTGGACGCTGAAGTGGCAGATCATGCCGTATGAAGATGCGAAGACTTACCGCATTAACCCGTTCGACCTTACGAAAACATGGCCGCATGCTGATTATCCGCTGATGGATGTTGGCAAGCTGACACTGAACGAAAACCCCGTAGACTGGGACACCCAGATCGAGCAGCTGGCATTCGAGCCGAACAACATCGTGCCGGGGATTGGCCTCTCGCCTGACAAGATGCTGCTGGCGCGCGGATTTTCCTATGCCGACGCACACCGTCATCGTTTGGGCGTGAACTACAAGCAGATCCCGGTAAATTCGGCCCGCAATACGGAGGTAAACTCCTATTCGCGTGCTGGCGCCATGCGCGTCACCAACGCCGTCGATCCTGTCTACGCTCCCAATTCCTATGGCGGACCAGCGGCAGACCCCTCGCTTACCGGCGATGCCGGACATTGGCACGCTGATGGTGACATGGTTCGCCAGGCCTACACGCTGCGGGAAGATGACGACGACTGGAGCCAGCCGCGCGCCCTCATCAATGACGTGATGGATGAAGAACAGCGCAAGCGCTTTGTCGACAACGTGGTTGGCCATTTGAGCGATGGCGTATCCGAGAAGGTGCTGGTTCGAGCATTCGAATATTGGCGAAACGTCGACGATACTGTCGGCCAGAAGATCGAAAAGGGTGTGCGTGACAAGATCGGGGGAGAGTCAAAAGCCCCCGGCATGGCCTCTGCCAAGAGCATTTCAGGCCAGAAATAACAGTCCGCACCCATAAGATTTGGAGAAAAATAGATGTCCATCAAGGAAATGATTCAGGATCACCCAGCGGTGGGTGCCGATTACAACGAACCGCTGGCAGAGGCCGTGAAGCACGCCATGTACTGCGCCGCGATTACCAGCAGTTGTGTTGATGCCTGCAACGGCGAGAGCGGCGATATGTCACAGTGCATTCGCAAGTGTTCGGATGCGTCCGATATCTGTCAGGCCGTCAGCACGGTTGCCGCACGCCGCACGCATGGGAATACGGTGGTGATCAAGTCACTGCTGGAAGCCTGCATCATCGCGTGCAAGGTGTGCGCGGAAGAATGCGCCAGGCATGACAACCCGCATTGCAACCGGTGCGAGCGCATGTGCCGCGAAGTGGTGGAAGATTGCACCAAGGCACTGCAGGGCATGGTCGACGCCGCCACCGCCTGATTGGCGTTTTGCCATGAAACAAAAAGGGCCGCTCCATCGGGGCAGCCCTTTTTTGTGGTTCAGTTATCGTCAGGCTCTCGCCTGCCCAGAAGGTTCAGCAAGAGACGGAACCCCACGGTGAACGCGGCGAAATATATCGCAAAACGGATCGCCAGTTCATCGAAGCCCAGCCCTCGGTCGTAATAGACCCAGGCGCACATCACCATCGCATACAGCAGGCCGGCGGCGCTCGCCTGGCTCCAGCTGATGTGTCTCATCAGGCGGCGCGGGCTTTCTGCAACTTCTTCAGCGCCATGTTGCGCTTCAGACGGCTGAGGTGATCGATGAAGAGAATGCCGTTGAGATGGTCCATCTCGTGCTGGATGCA
>JBASBA010000484.1:0-4177 GCA_049650885.1 Alteraurantiacibacter sp.
GTGTGGAAGGCGCTGGACAGGTTCAGCGCAATGATCGCGTTCCATTTGTCGATCGGAAATTCCTCCACCGGGGCGACATGCTGCATCCCGGCATTGTTGACCAGGACATCCACCCCGCCTGCGCCCGCCATCAATTCCTCGGCCCCCGCCACCGTGGTGAGGTCCGTATTGATGTACTTCGCGCCCAGTTCCTCGCACAGCTTGGCGATCTCGTTCTCATCCCCGAAACCGTTCAAAACAATTTCCGCACCTTCGGCCTGCAAGGCGCGGGCAATGGCCAGGCCAATGCCAGAGGTGGAGCCGGTGATCAGTGCTCGCTTGCCTTTGAGGAACATTCGTGTCTCCATACTATTGAGTTGCCTTAGGGTTGCCATGTCGTAAACACGATGGCCAGATCAATACAACATGCTTCGCCTGGGGAGGGCACGCAATGAGACTTAATCCGTTCGACACCAGCAAGATCGACGTGGGCACCACTGGCGGACGCGGCGGAGTTGGCAAGGCTGGCGGGCTTGGCTGCGGCACCATCGTGATCGCGGCGATCGGTTATTTCGTGTTCGGCCTCGATCCGATGCAGACCGCTGCCACGGTGGAAGGAATGCAGCAGGGGCAAGGCCAGACGCAATCCGCGCCTGCCAATCAGGACGAAGCGGCGGTTTGCAATGCCAATGAATACGCGCAGGAAAGCTGCAACGCGCTCACCTCCCTCAATGAAACATGGGCCGCGCGCTTTCAGGAAGAGGGGCTGGGAGACCAGTTTCGCGGGCCTGGACTGCGCTTTGCCACGGCACAGCAGTTCGACACCGGTTGCGGCACCGGCTCTGTCGGGATGGGACCGTTCTACTGTCCTGCGGACGAGCGGATGTATATCGACGTATCCTTCTTTGACCAGCTGAAGCAGATGTCCGGCGAAGGCGGCGATTTCGCACGGCTTTACGTGGTAGCGCATGAGTATGGCCATCACGTGCAGACCATCACCGGCATATCCAACCAGATCCGCAGTGCGCAGCAGCAGACCCCGCGCACGCAGAACCAGTTGCAGGTGCGCATGGAACTGCATGCCGATTGCTACGCCGGCGTATGGGCAGGCCGTAATCGCAACGCTATTGAGCCTGGCGATTTCGAGGAAGGCATGAACGCCGCCGCCGCAATTGGCGACGATACGCTGACCAAGGGCCGCGTCAGCGCAGAGAACTTCACCCACGGCACCAGTCGCCAGCGCATGGACGCGCTACAACTCGGCATGCGCACCGGTGACGATGAGCAGTGCGATTCCACCTATTTGCAGGTCTGATATGACACATTTTCAATATCTGCTGGCATTGCCAGCGTTGGCATTATCAATTCCCGCAAGCGCCCAGGATGATGTTACCGACCGGACGCCGAACGTGGCCGATGTAGCCATGACGCCGCTGTCCGATCTCAACCTGAAGCGCGATCCAATCCCCACGATCCTCATCTGGTCGCAGGAAAACCCCTATGCCAACGAAGGGCTGGAAGATTGCGCCAAAATCCTTCGCAGTATCGGCGATCTGGATGCCGTGCTGGGTGATGATGTGGACACGCAGCCCGATGAAGAATCCCGCCTGTCCGTAACCAGCGTGGCGCAAAGCGCGATCGGCATGTTCATCCCCTTTCGCGGGATCATCCGTGAAATCTCGGGCGCGAATGACCACGAGGAAAAGTTCAGGCAGGCAATCGCCGCCGGCCTGATGCGCAGGTCTTATCTGAAGGGTCTGGGAGAGGCGCGCGACTGCCCCTATCCGGCGCGCCCCATGCCGGAAGAAATGCTGGCAGCCATGGAACAGCGCAAGTTCCGGGTTTCAGTGGAGCCGCAGCAGCCAGAGGAATCAGCGGTTGTCGATGAAAACGGGACGCGTTTCGTATCGCGCCCCGTTGTCCAGCCCGTCGATTAATCAGGCGAGAGTCGCTCGCACGTTCGAAACGGTTTTTTGCTCGCAGTCGTCATCGGCTGCCTGAGCGGGTGCCGGGATTGTCATACGCACGGCCGTTCGCGCCTGAACGGGTGATACCATCCGCCCCAGCCGATGCATGGCAACCGCTGATGTGCGGGGATTGGGACCGGTGCCTGGCAGGCTATCGAGCTTTGCCCGGGAGCGACGCATGTTACGCGTCTCTTCCTCAAGCTCCTCGATAGCATCGCGCATTCCATTTACCGCCTCGCGCCGTTCGCTGGCCGGGATCATTTCATTGTTGGCAATGGAATCCATTGCAGCGCGCAGACCGACCATTGCAGCTTGCAGGGAAAGCCTGGCGGCTTCCTGAGCGAAACGTTCTTGGCTGTCCGCTTCACAAACGATGGTTACCTTGCGACCGTCGGCCAGATCGCGTTCCAGCACGCCGCTGGCATCAACACCCTCGCAATCGACACTTTCAAAGCGAACCGCCGCGGCGCGGGCTTGCGCGCTTTCGTTGCGCGAATGCGCTGCCAATGCGGATGCGTGCGCGGCACTTTGCGCCGAGTGCCGGGCGCGCTGTTGCGCGGCCATGACATGCCGTTCAATTTCGGCCTGTCGGCGTTCGATCCGAGCTTCACGCCTCTCCTGCTCCGCCTCGAACTGCGCCATCGCCGCATCGATGCCAGCTTCGGTTCGGCCAGAACTGTTTTGGGTAATCCAGTGGCGAACGACGCGCCGCTCTCCGGTTTCGTCATTAACGTGCACGATGACACGCTCCTGCTCGCCATCCATCATTGCCGCAGATGGCGGCACCGGCGGCGCGGGCGACAGCGGTGATTCGGGCGCAAGCGGTGCCTCCGGCGCGATGGGCGCCTCTGGCGCGTTCGGTGCCGTCGGTGCTTGTGGCGGCAGCGGCGCTTCGCCTTTCGCATAGGTGATGGACGCCGTCAGCGGCAGAGCCAGTGCGGTTGTGGTAATGGCGGCGATGCCAATGCGGCGGCGGCGCGATGAAACTTCGGTCATGGTGAGGCTCCTCAAACGATGGATAATCGATTTCTCGCCAAGCACAGGACAAGCCATGGGCGCTGCCAGCGTCAGATGTTCACCAGCGGCAAAGCCGGCAATCACTTCGGCATAGACAGCACGTTCAGACCGCGCACAGCCGGCGACAACACGCGCATCGCACGCTGCCTCCTGATCCCTGCGCATCGCTCTCCAGCCCCACCAGGCGAGCGGATTGAACCAGTGCAAGGCCAACAGCGGCTGGGCCGCGATATTGGCTACGAGGTCTTGCCCGCGATGGTGCGCAAGTTCATGCGCAATCGCCATATCGCGGGCCTTGATGTCATACAGTGCCATGAAGGCAGGAGGCAACGCCACCACCTTGTCGACGATGCCAAAGGCGATGGGGCTGGACACGGCGGGCGTTTCCACCAGCCGAACCTTACCTGCATCGCCAACCGGAATACTGCCTGCCAGCACGTAACGACGCATCTGGACATATTCGCGGATGCGCCAGCCGATAAATACCAATGCCCCGCCAATCCAGAGTGGCAGCAGGACGTCGGACACCGCGATGCCCACCAGCGGTGCAGTGGCGGCTTCGGCAACGGCAGTTTTTTCTGCCGGATCGGAAATGATCACCATCAGCGGAGCCGCAGCAGAGGTTGCCGTTTCAGCCTGGGCCGGGCCCATCCATGAAGGCAGAACGATTGGCGGCATGATGAAGCGCAAAAAAGGCAGCGCCCAAAGCGCATAGGCAATTTGCGGCCCGAACCAGCGCGTGACCGGACGGCGCAGCACCAGCACCAGAGCGATCAGCGCACTGGTGTAAACGAAGGTGTCGACCATCCAGTCGCTGAGACCCGTCCCGTTCATTTCTTCAACTCCCGCAGGAGTTTCTCGATTTCCGCAATGTCATCTTCGCTCAACGCTTCGGATTGGGCCAGATGCGCGAACAACGGGGCGGCGCGGCCACCAAAGAGCCGATCCACCAAGCGGCGCGACTCCCCGCCCACATAGGCGGCACGTGCAATCAGGGGAGTATAAAGAAAGCGGCGTCCATCAGGCTGGGTTGCCAATGCACCCTTCTGCACCAGGCGGGACAGCAGGGTTTTCACCGTGGGTATGGACCAGCCGCGATCCTGGCATACGTTCTCGCACACCTCTGCGGCCGTTTGCGGGCTGCGCTCCCACAATGTTTCCATCACCGCATGTTCGGCATCGCTGATACGCTCTGCCCCGGTGTCACCCTGCAC
>JBASBA010000485.1:0-2936 GCA_049650885.1 Alteraurantiacibacter sp.
GGATGAAACCGACAATCTTATTGTGATCAGGGGCTTCAGTTTCTTCGGTCAGGGCCAGAATAACGCCTTGATGTTCTCCACCTTCAAGCCATGGGATGTCCGAAGCGCAAGTCAAAGCAGCGCGGGGGCCATTCTTGGCCGCGCGATGGGCGAGTTTTCACAAGTGGACAGCGCCATCGCATTCGTGGTTCAGCCGCCATCGATACAATCGCTGGGCCAGGCGAGCGGTTTTACACTTAAATTGCAGGACCGCGGCGGTTTGGGCCGGGAAAGCCTCGTCGCCGCTCGCGACCAGCTCTTGCAAACCGCTTCCCAGAACGACGCCGTAGCGGGGCTTAGGCCGGAGGATCAGGCCCCTAGTCCGGAACTGGCCGTGAATGTGGACCGCGTTCAAGCCAGAGCGCTCGGCCTTTCGCTTGATGATGTAAATGTGGCGCTTTCGATCAATTTCGGTTCTGCGTACGCGAATGACTTCAATCGCGATGGCCGCGTCTTGCAGGTCCTGGTCCAAGCAGACGCACCGTACCGGATGGCCCCGGCAGATGTGCTTTCGTTGCGCATTCCCAATCAGCAGGGCGAATTGGTGCCATTTAGTGCGTTCTCTACAGTCGAATGGACTTCTGCGCCCGCCAGTCTTGCACGATATAATGGCTACCCTGCCATGACGCTCTCGGGTTCGGCGCCTCCAGGAGGTTCCTCTGGTGACGCGCTGGCGGCAATGGAAGAAATGGCGGTTCAGCTGCCTCCGGGTATAGGCTATGAATGGACGGGCATATCCTTCGAAGAAAAGCAGGCGGGCGGCCAAATCGGGCTGCTGCTCGGGCTGTCGATTGTGGTGGTCTTTCTGCTGCTCGCTGCGCTTTACGAGAGCTGGGCAGTGCCATTGGCTGTGCTTCTGGTGATCCCGACCGGGGTCTTCGGGGCGGTCATCTTTTCGATGCTGCGCGGTCTGTCGGCCGACGTTTACTTCAACGTGGGACTGATCACGATCATCGGGTTGGCGGCGAAGAATGCAATTCTGATCGTGGAGTTCGCAATAGAGGAAGAGGCGGACGGTAAGTCGACGCTCGATGCGGTGAAAACAGCAGCGCGTCTGCGCCTGCGTCCGATAATTATGACATCGCTTGCGTTTTCGATGGGCATGATTCCGCTGGTGATCGCTAGCGGAGCAGGGGCCGCAAGCCGTATCGCGGTTGGTACCGGAGTGCTGGGCGGAATGATAGCGGCGACGGCCTTTGGCATCTTCATCATCCCGGTTCTCTATCTTCTGGTCCGCAAATGGCTGAGCCGTCAGGATCCCGCACCGGCCGGTGAACTACAGGACGGAAATGGCGAGGGTGATACTCGCGCCGGAGAGACGTCATGAGATGCTCGGTTGCCCTGATGCTTATGCTTACCATACCGCTCAGTGCGTGCATGAACCTAGCACCTCCTGACGGCCTGCCCGATCGCAGCGTGCCACCAGCATATGACGCGTTGCTGGAGCCGGATGGCACTATAACCGCGTCAGAGATGTCTTATCGCGAATTCTACCGCGACCCTGAGCTGAACGCGATCATCGCGCAGGCGCTGGCGCAGAACCGCGACCTTATGATCGCCACTGCACGGATCGAGCAGGCGCGTGCGCGCTTCCGTATCGAGGACAGCAACCGGCTGCCCAATGCAGTCGCGACCGGCTCTGTCGTGCGGACACGGCAAGCGCTGCTGGACGACGGAGCCGCTGTCGGAGCCGCGGAAGATGGCGCTCAGCAATCAAACTCGGTCACTTCGACCCGGTATGACATCGGCGTTGGCGTATCTTCATTCGAGCTCGATTTCTGGGGACGACTACGGAACCTGAGCGATGCAGCACGCGCCGAGTATCTTTCCAGCGTGGCCGCCCAGCAGGCATTCTACCTCTCTCTCGTAGCCGACACCGCCACCACCTATTTCGATATCGTAGAAACAAATGAGCAGATCGAGCTCGCCGAAGCGACTGCGGTCAGCCGCCGTGACGGATTGAGGATTGCCCGCCTCCGGCTCGATGCAGGGGTAACGTCAGCTTTGCCATTCCGGCAGGCGGAAAGTCTGCTTACCCAAGCGGAACAACAATTGTCCGCGGAAAAGCTTGTGCTGGCTCAGCTTCGCAACCAACTTTCCGTGCTGGTTGGGAACGCAGTGCCTTCTGCGATTGGAGAAGGGGCAAGCCTTGCCGATTTCAATGACGATCGCCGCATATTCGCTGGGGCGACATCGGAATTGCTGCTCGCTCGGCCGGATATTCTTGCGGCTGAAGAAACCTTGCGCGGCGCCCGTGCAAATATCGGCGCAGCCCGTGCGGCGTTTTTTCCTTCGATTTCGCTTACCGGGAGTGCGGGGCTGGCGTCCAGTGATCGGGGCGGTCTTTTTGGATCGGATGGGTTCGGCTGGAGCTTCGGGCCAACCATATCGCTCCCTATTTTCGATGCTGGAGCGCGGCTCGCCGATCTCAATCTTGCAGAAGCTCTGGAGACCGAGCAGGTGGCGAATTACCAGCTTACCATCCAAAATGCCTTTCGCGAGGTCAGCGACGCGCTGGCCGGACGCAAATATCTCGCTGAACAGATCGAAGTCCTGAACCGTGCAGTGAGCGCGCAGGAGCGGATCGCGCGCATCGCCAGGCTGCGTTACCGGGAAGGCGTAGCGGATTATCTGGAAGTGCTGGATGCAGAGCGCAATTTGTTCGCGGCGCAGCAACAATTGCTGGAGGTCAACCGGCTGTGGCTACAGAATCGGACAACATTGTTTGTGGCCCTAGGCGGCGGCATCGGGTCGCCCTCACGTACTGATTAGAACATTCGAGTACGTTCTAAAGTCCAGGTTCAGTGCAGGAGCTTGAACAAAACAACTTGATTCTGGAACAAGCCGGCATGCGATCGCGCGCGACGTTTGCACCTTATATGGTGGTACACTAGCAT
>JBASBA010000486.1:0-1972 GCA_049650885.1 Alteraurantiacibacter sp.
TGGAGGTGCCCGCCAATTGGCGCACCACCCTTGGCTGGGCAGCGCTGGGCACGGGCGGCACCATCGCGATCTTCACTGTGGGCGCCTGGGTAACGGAAGCCATCGGCCTTGGCGCGCCAGACCCCACCTTTGTTCTCGCGCTGGTGACCGAAAGCCCCGCAATGTTTGCATTATGGGTGGTGGGCGTGGCGATCTTTGCCGCCGGTTTTGGCGAGGAAGTGCTGTATCGCGGCTTTTTGATGGACCGGCTGGAGCGCCTTCCCGGCCTGCGCGGGCGCGGCGGCGCAGTGCTGGTGATACAGGCACTGCTGTTTGGCCTGCCGCACGCCTATCAGGGATGGGGCGGCATGGTGGTGACGGCATGTGTCGGCCTGCTGTTCGGCTTCATCCGCAATCGCTGCGGCGGCAATCTGTGGGCGGTGATCATCGCCCATGCCGCGGTCGATACGATCATGATGAGCCTTGCCTATGCAGATGCGCTGGGGTGAGGCGGCGGGTTAGGCCGCAACGGGCGTTCCGCCCGCCTCCGCGGTGGCATAGATCGCTTCGATAAGCGCACAGCGCGGCGTTGTTGGTCGGCTCGAAATGCACGCGACAGGCAACACCCAGTTGCCGGTTGTTCGCCCGCACTGCCGCGATCATGCGCTCGCACTCGGCACTGGTGGATGCCATCGGCTTTTCGCACAATACGTGCTTGCCGGCTTCCAACGCGCAAATGTCGTATTCGGTGTGCAGACCCACGGGCAGCACGATGTAAACGCAGCCCTCGCTGTCGTCGCCTGCCGAGGCATCACAGGTGTCGTAATCGTAAAGGCGGGAAACGCCGTAACGCTCGCCAAGCGTTGCTGCCGTGGATGGCGTGCCCGAAACGAATGCCGTTATCCTGGATCGGTTGGTGGCGATGAAACCCGGTATCACCTGACCGACGGCGAAAGTGCCCAGTCCGACAACGGCCCATCCCACGCGGTCTTGCGGCGCTTCGGGCAGTTGGGGATCGCCCATCAGCGGCTGACCCACCGCGTCCTGCGCCAGTGCGCGTAAAGTGGGAGCGCGCCCGTGGCAGCCGCGCCTGCGGTCAGAAGCTGGCGACGGTTCAATGTATCAGGCTTGCCATCGGTCATGCGGCACCCCTCGATGAATGCCGCATGCTAACCGGTGGTAGCGCCAACTCTAGGCGGGAATTGCCCGGAGGCTTACTTCGCCAGTTCGACTTGTTCGAATTCCAGTTCCACCGGCGTTGCACGGCCGAAGATGGATACGGATACCTTGACCTTGGCCTTGTCGAAATCCAGTTCTTCCACCACGCCGTTGAAGCTGGCGAAGGGGCCTTCCAGCACCTTGACCTGGTCGCCGATCTCGTAATCGACCTGGATATCCTTCTTGGGTGCAGACTTGGCTTCTTCCACGCCGCCGAAATAGCGCGCAGCTTCCTTTTCGGAAATCGCCTGCGGCTTGTTGTTGTTGCCCAGAAAACCGGTCACCTTCGGGGTGTTTTTGACCAGGTGATAGACATCGTCCGTCATGTTCAGCTTGGCCAGCACGTAGCCGGGCATGAACTTGCGTTCGGTCTGCACCTTCTTGCCGCGCTTGATCTCGGTCACGGTTTCGGTCGGAACCTCGACCTCTTCCACGCCTTCGGACAGGCCGAGACGGTCAGCTTCGGAAAGGATCGCGTCGCGCACCTTGTTCTCGAAACCGGAATAAGCGTGGATGATATACCAGCGGGCTGCCATGAAACTTCTCTTTTCTAACCTGAACCTTGGGGCGGGCGGCGTGCTGTTACAGCAGCGCCAGCAGCTGGCGAACAACCCAGCCGAACAGCGAATCGACCGCGAGGAAGAACAGCGACAAAATCACCACCAGGATGAACACGAAGATGGCGGTGCGCACCGTCTCTTCGCGACTGGGCCACACCACCTTGGATGTTTCCGAGCGCACCTGGCGAATGAATTCGCCCGGCGAAGTCTTGGAC
>JBASBA010000487.1:0-3381 GCA_049650885.1 Alteraurantiacibacter sp.
CCCGTATTCCTTCGCATCAAGCGTGATGAAAATGGCGTTGCAGCCATAGAGTTCGCGCTGCTTGCACCGTTCTTCATGCTTCTTCTGATGGGCGTCTTGCAGGTTGGTATGACAATGCAGAACTACAGTGCATTGCGCGGCGTATCCGCCGATGTCGCACGCTATGCGATGGTACAGTACCAAAGCGGTAACAACCTTTCAAAGTCGCAACTGGAAACATGGGCCGAGAATCATGCTCTGGGCTCACCCTACCTGCTCGATAAACACCGGATCAATGCGACTATCACAGAACCGGGCTCGCAGCGAGTCACGGGCGCAAAGGAGCTTCAGATTGTAATGTCCTACCAGCTCGAAAGCTTCCTGGACTTTGCAGGTATCGAGTTTCCGTTCGTCACTTATACGCGGCCCGTTTTCCTACTGGACGAATAAGACGACAAAGCTGAGATGTGGCTAGGCGCGAAATGCGGCCGACCTATCCGGACCAGCCGCATCTCCGCATTCAGCCTATTTTGTGTAGGTGACCTTTTTGCAGGCCGCGATCACGCGATCCTTGTCGATCAGTGCCAGCTTCTCAAGATTGGCAGCATAGGGCAGCGGCACATCTTCATTGCATACGCGCGTTACGGGTGCATCAAGATGGTCGAAGCCTTCTTCCATGCACACGGCAATCACCTCTGAAGATATAGAGCAGGTCGGCCAGCCTTCTTCCGCAATCACGACGCGATTGGTCTTCGCAAGGCTTTTCAGGATCGTCTCGGTATCGAGCGGACGCAATGTGCGCAGGTCGATCACTTCGGCCTCGATACCCTGTTCCGCCAGATCGTTCGCAGCTTCCAGAGCGACGCCTACGGCGATGGAATAGGAGACGATCGTCACATCGCTACCTTCGCGCATAATCCGCGCTTTGCCGATGGGCAGAACGTGATCGTCCAGCTGCGCAACTTCAAAGTTCTGGCCGTAGACCAGCTCGTTTTCCAAAAATACCACCGGGTCATCACTGCGGATTGCAGCTTTCAGCAAGCCCTTTGCATCGGAAGCATCATATGGCGCAATCACGATGAGGCCCGGAACGCTAGCGTACCACGGGCCGTAATTCTGGCTGTGCTGCGCGCCAACCCTGCTGGCGGCTCCGTTGGGGCCACGGAACACAACGGGGCAGCGCATCTGGCCGCCGGACATATAATTGGTTTTGGCTGCGGAATTGATGATGTGGTCAATCGCCTGCATGGCGAAATTGAATGTCATGAATTCCACAATCGGTCGCAGTCCGCCCATTGCGGCGCCCGTACCGATGCCGGCAAAGCCGTATTCAGTGATGGGCGTATCGATTACCCGCTTGGGGCCAAATTCGTCCAGCAGGCCCTGCGTAACCTTGTAAGCGCCTTGGTATTCGGCAACTTCCTCACCCATCACGAAGATACGCTCGTCCAGGCGCATTTCCTCCGCCATGGCATCGCGCAAGGCTTCACGCACGGTCAGTTTCACCATGTTGGTGCCAGCGGGAATTTCGGGATCGTCGGCGCGCGCCTTGGCTTCCGGCTTGTCGATATCGAGCGGGCTGTCACCGCGACCGACATCCTTGCCTTCACCCGGCACATCTTCGACTTCGCTGGTCGGTTCAGGTGCATCATCAGCGGGGGCTTCGATGGAAGAAGCATCCTCCCCCTCGCCTGCGAGAATGGCGATGACGGTGCCGACTTTCACCTCTTCCGTGCCTTCGGCCACCAGGATCTTGCCAACGGTGCCCTCGTCAATGGATTCAAATTCCATGGTGGCCTTGTCGGTCTCAATCTCGGCAAGAACGTCACCGGCAGAAACGGTATCGCCTTCCTTGACCATCCATTTGGCAAGGGTGCCTTCTTCCATCGTGGGAGAAAGCGCCGGCATCTTAAGTTCGATTGGCATGGCTCAGTACTCCCCCACCAGAACATCGGTGTAGAGTTCGCCAGCCTCTGGCTCGGGTGAGCTTTCGGCGAAATCCGCAGCTTCGGATACGGTGGCGCGAATGCCCTTGTCGATCTCTTTCAATTTGTCCTCTGCGATACCCGATTCCACCAGTTCTTTTTTCAGGCGTTCAATCGGATCATTGTGCTCGCGCTGGTCCTTCACTTCCTCACGCGTGCGATATTTCGCCGGGTCGGACATGGAGTGGCCGCGATAGCGGTAAGTGTTGCATTCCATCAGCACGGGGCCGTTGCCTTCACGAACGTGCGCGAAAGCGATCTCGGCCGCCTGGCGCACTTCCAGCACATCCATGCCGTTCACTTCCATGCCGGGAATACGGAAAGCCGTACCGCGGCGATAGAATTCGGTCTCGGCGCTGGACCGCTTTACAGCGGTGCCCATCGCATACTGATTGTTCTCGACAACGAAAACGATCGGCAGGTTCCACAAGGCTGCCATGTTCATGGTCTCGTAAACCTGGCCCTGGTTTGCGGCACCGTCACCGAAATAGGCAAGGCACAGCCCGCCGTCCTCGTTGTATTTGTGTGCAAAGGCGAGGCCACCGCCAAGCGAAACTTGCGCGCCCACGATGCCGTGGCCACCGTAGAATTTATGCTCGGTGCTGAACATATGCATCGAGCCGCCCTTCCCCTTGGAAATTCCTGCGGCACGGCCGGTCAATTCGGCCATGATTACTTTGGGATCGATGCCATAGGCCAGCATGTGGCCATGATCCCGATACCCGGTAATCACGCTGTCGGTCTCATTGTCCAGTGCGCTTTGCAGGCCAATGGCAACGGCTTCCTGACCGATATAAAGGTGGCAGAACCCGCCGATCAGACCAAGACCGTAAAGCTGGCCGGCCTTCTCCTCGAACCGGCGTATCAGCAACATCTGCTCGTAGAAATGCATCAACTGGTCGTCGCTGGCGTCAAAGCGTTTTTGCTTGTCCAGCTCCTGCTGCAAGGTGCGCAGGGCAAAGTTTTCATCGCTGTCGGAAGTTTGTGATGCAGACGAAGCTACTGCAGTCTGCTTGCTCTTTCCGGTTTCGGAAGCGGAGGCTTTGGCCAAAATGCAATCCCCTGTTTCGCGCTTAACTTGCGCCGGTTGTTCTTTGTTAAAGCCTATGGCGCGCAAGCGTTCCGCTGGCAACGGTACACTTCGCTCAGAAACCAGAATGGTGAAAACGTTTTGACTCGCGTGCCAAAACAGATGCCGGTTACTCGATCGGCTCAAGTTCGACGACGTATTCGTCCGGATGAACGACATTCAGATTTCCGCGCACGAGTTCGGATGCGAAATCTGGATCGACGTTATTGGGATCGAGCAGTGCCACGCGATTCTCAAGTTCGGCCCGGCGTTCCTGCAAGGCCGCAATGCGCGTTTCGTGATCGCTCAGCCTGGAGGCCTGTTCACCCCAGGATAAAAGACCAGACG
>JBASBA010000488.1:0-10621 GCA_049650885.1 Alteraurantiacibacter sp.
GACAACGCGCTGATTACCGGCCTGCTCGACAAGCAGAAGATACCCCATGTCCGCATCGGTTCGAGGGATACCGGGGGCACGCTGTCGATTACCATGGGCGATGATGCCCTGGCCCGGCTTGCCACGGAACATCTGATTGCAAAGGGTCACCAACGCATCGCGTTCGTCGCCGGCGCGCGCGAATATGCACTGAGCCAGTGGCGCAAAGAAGGTTGGCTGAATACGATGCGCGAACACGGGCTGGCGACAGAGGGCCTTTGTGAGCGCGGCGATTTCAGTTTCGCTTCGGGTGAAAAGGCGGCCCGCAAACTGCTGGAACGCCGAGACCGGCCGACCGCTATCATTGCCGGTAATGACCAGATGGCGATGGCGGCAAACAAGGTGGCGCACGAACTGGGACTGAAAGTGCCCGGCGACCTGTCCCTGATCAGTTTCGACAACACGCCCGTGGTGCGGTTCGTGCAACCGCCGCTGACCGCGATCGATCAACCCATTGCGGAAACCGTTTCGCGCGCCGTGGAGCTTTTGATCAAGTCGCAGCGCGGGGAGGAATTGCCGCCGCTGCCACTGATTGTGGAAGGCAGCCTGGTGGAACGGCAATCGGTCTCCTCGCCGCCAAACCCGAAATGACGGAGACGGTCGCAGCGCCCACAGGCGGCGACCGCCAGAGCATGCGTTTCATGCTGCTGTACGCACTGGCCGCCGCGGGCGGGGCGATGGCATATATTCCTTTGCTCACCATCCTGTTGCCCGTACGCGTAGAAGCTATGGCGGGCGGCGAGGATATAAGCTGGCTTGCCTATTGCGCCTTTGTCGGCGCGGTTGCGGCCAGCCTTTCGCACATCGTGTTCGGCTGGCTTTCGGATCGCAGCGGAAGCAGGGGCAGCTGGATTGCTGGCGGGCTTTTCCTCAGTTGCACGCTGCTGGTCGCCATGTCGAAGGCGACCAGCCTTGCCATACTGCTGACGCTGCTGGTTGCGTGGCAAGTATCCCTCAACATGATGCTGGCACCCCTCGCCGCGATGGCCGGTGATTTCGTGCCGGATCGGCAGAAGGGGCTGCTGGGCGGGCTGCTTGCGTTCTCCCCCGCAATCGGCGCGTCTTCGGGCGCGATTGTTACCATTCCCGGTTTCGCGCAAGCGGATATGCGCCTTGTCATCGTGGCGATGCTGGTGGCCCTGTGCGTCTTGCCGATGCTGTTGTTTGCGCGCCCCCGGCACTTCCCGGAGTTGATGGAGCCGGTTCCAAAGCCGGTCGGCCCGCGCGATCCGCGCGCTCGCAAGCTGGTGGTCCGCATGTGGTTCAGCCGTCTGCTGGTGCAAATCGCAGAGGCGGCGCTGTTCGCCTACTTGTATATCTGGCTGCGCAGTATTTATTCGGGCATCAGCGACGATGACGCCGCGCAGCTTTTCACAGTCATTCTGTTCGTTGCCGTTCCGGCGACCTTGCTGGTGGGCCGCTGGGCCGACCGTAACGATCGCCCGATCCTGCCGCTGGTCGTCTGCGCAGCGGTGACTGCCATTGCCTTGCTGGTGATGGCGGCCGCTACCACGCTGCCACTGGCGATGATCGGCTACGGCCTGTTCGGCTTTGCAGCATCAATCTTTCTGGCTTTGCATTCGGCCCAGACCCTGCGCGTATTGCCACGGCCGCAGCATCGCGGGCGCGACCTGGGATTATTCAACCTGACCAACACCGTGCCATCGCTGGTGATGCCCGGATTGACACTGGCGATGGTGCCGGTGTTCGGCTTTTCCGGATTGTTCGTGCTGCTGGCGGTGCTGGTGATGCTGGCGACCCTGCTGCTCGCCACCGTTCCCCGCCCTCAATAGGCGCTTGCCATGTTCGGGAAGGCGTGTCAGAACGAGGATTGAGAACGTTAACAATTTTGCCGGGGATTGCGATGCGACTGGGTTTGGGATTGCGTGCTGGGGTGGCTGTTGCGGCTTTGGGACTGGGGTTGGGGGCATGTGCCACTGTCCCGGACGGAAATACCGGAATGGAAGCGGTTGCCGTGGCGGATACGGAGGATGCAGTGGTTGCAGACCTTCTTTCCCGCATGTCGCTGGAGCGCAAGATTGCCCAGCTTATCCAGCCGCAGATCAACAGCTTCACGCCAGAGGATATGGAGCGTTATCGCTTCGGCAGCTATCTGAACGGCGGCAACGGCGGCCCTTATGGCGATGAATATGCGCCGGCATCCGAATGGCTGCGTTATGCAGACGAGATGTATGATGCCTCCGTGCAGCCTCTGGCTGATGGAGAACCGGTTGTGGCCACGATGTGGGGCACCGACGCCGTGCATGGCCATACCAATGTTCTGGGCGCCACGATCTTCCCGCATAATATCGCGCTGGGCGCGGCAGGCGATGCAGACCTGGTGCGCAGGATCGGCCACGCGACCGCGGTAGAGATCGAGGTTACCGGTATCGACTGGAACTTCTCTCCCACCGTGGCTGTTGCGCAGGATGACAGGTGGGGCAGAACCTACGAAAGCTATTCCGAGAACAAGGAACTGGTCGCCCGCCTTGGCGCAGCACTGGTGGAAGGCTTGCAGGGAAACCCCGACAACGCCGATTATCTCGGTTCAGGCCGCGTGATTGCTACCGCCAAGCATTTTTTCGGCGACGGCGGGACAGACAATGGTGTGGATCAGGGCGAGGTGACCGGCGACCTGGACGAGCTGATGGAGATCCACGCCTATCCCTACCCCGCCACGATTGACGCGGGTGTCGAGGCGATTATGGCCAGTTTCAATTCGATCAATGGCCGCAAGATGCATGGTAACGAGCAGTTGCTGACCGATGTGTTGCGGGGCCAGATGGGTTTCGACGGGCTGGTTGTCGGTGACTGGAACGGACACGGACAGGTTGCCGGCTGCACCGTTACCGATTGCGCGCAATCCCTGTTGGCGGGTCTTGATATCTATATGGTGCCCGACGACTGGAAGGGCCTGATGGAAACGCTAATCGCGCAGGTTGGCGACGGCACTATTCCCATGGCGCGTGTGGACGAGGCGGCGGAGCGCGTGCTGCGCGTGAAATACCGGGCTGGACTGTTGGGCGACCATGCCCAGCGTCCGTCCGAACGTGGCGTGGCCGGACGTTTCGAGATGCTGGCCTCCCCCGAACATCGCGCCATCGCGCGTGAGGCCGTGGCGCGTTCGCAGGTCATCCTGAAGAACGACGGCGTTCTGCCATTGTCCGCCGGTGCAAATGTGCTGGTGGCAGGCACCGCAGCGGATAGCGTCGGGCAGGCTGCTGGCGGCTGGACGTTGACCTGGCAAGGCGGCCTGGAGCTGGATCGCGCTCTGTTCCCCAATGCCACTTCAATCTGGGAAGGGCTGGATCAGGCTGTCGAGGGTAGGGGTGGCACTGCCACCTTGTCCCCGGACGGTTCTTTCACCCAGCGCCCCGATGTTGCTGTCGTGGTGTTTGG
Organism: Alteraurantiacibacter sp.; assembly: GCA_049650885.1. Taxonomy (GTDB): domain Bacteria; phylum Pseudomonadota; class Alphaproteobacteria; order Sphingomonadales; family Sphingomonadaceae; genus Alteraurantiacibacter. The sequence goes on from JBASBA010000488.1 coordinate 3,439, forward strand.
TGAAGAACCCTATGCAGAATTCGCCGGAGACCGTCCCAACCTTGTTTTGTCCGATGAAGAGGGGCTGAAACTCCTCCGCGGGTTTGCAGAGCAAGAGATCCCGACGGTCGCTGTGTTCCTTTCCGGTCGCCCGATGTGGATGAACCGCGAACTCAACGCAGCCGATGCCTTCGTGGCATCATGGCTGCCGGGCAGTGAGGGGGCAGGCATTGCCGATATCCTCACAGGTTCGCGCGAGGCGACAGGGAGGTTGTCCTTCAGCTGGCCTGAAAATTGCGCTGGTGAGCCGCTGAATGGCCCGCAGGGCGCGCTGTTTCCCTTCGGTTATGGCCGCTCGCTTGGTGACACGGCTCCGCTTGCCCAGCTGAGCGAGGATTGCGACGCGCTACTGGTCGGCCCATCGCGAGAGATATTCGCTTCCGGCCGGCTTGGCGATGGCGTGGTGGCCACTGCGGGGTCAGGCGCTTTGCCAAATCTTTTGGGAAGTGAAGGCGGCGTTACCGCGCGCGGTTATGATCGCGATGCGCAGGAAGACTCGCGTCAGATCATGATGGCCGCAGGGTCGCAGCTTGCACTCACGCAGGAAGATGACAGCGGCGGCGCCTATCATATTACCTACGAAATGCTTTCCCGCCCCAGCGCCCCTGTCTCGCTGATGCTGGGCGAGGGCAGCACGGTTGATCTCACCCCGCATTTCTCGCACGCCTTCGAAAAAGGCTGGCGGGAAATGGTGATCACACAGGCTTGTGGTGGCACCCTTGGCCAGACCATCACCTTCGCGACTGAGGGCGATATCACGTTCCGCATTGCCGAGATCACGCGAGACGATTTGCCCGAAGGGGCACAGTGTTCTTTCTAGAAACCCGCCCTGCTCTGTTCTTGCCCGATTGCGGACATGATCACAGCAGGGCATGAGAATTGCATTCATGCGGACCTGCCCGCAAAAGGCACGCCGTCATCAGGGAGAATACCATGGCTCTTGCGCCCGATGTTTCCAGCAGCCCCGATCCGCGCCCTGCGGTGGATGACGATGCGCCCCCGGTAAACGCTCCGGGCCTGCAATATTTCGTCTTCGGCCTGTTCTTCATTTTCGGTGGGATCACCTCGCTGAACGACGTGCTGATCCCCAAGCTGAAAGAGCTGTTCACACTCAGCTACACCGAAGCGATGCTGGTGCAGTTCTGCTTCTTTGCCGCCTACCTTCTTATCGGCATCCCCGGCGCAAAGCTGGTGAAGAAAATCGGCTATATGCGCGGCGCGGTGGCGGGTCTGTGCACGATGATCGTGGGCTGCCTGCTGTTCATTCCCGCCAGCCAGACGGCGACCTACGCTATCTTCCTTGGCGCGTTGTTCATCCTGGCGAGCGGCGTGGTGATCGTGCAGGTTGTGGCCAATCCACTTATCAGCCTGCTCGGCCCGCCATCCACGACGCACAGCCGGTTGACCTTTGCACAGGCGTTTAACTCATTGGGCACCACCGTTTTCCCCATTGTGGGTGCGGCGGTCATTCTCGGTACGCTGGCCACCGTCAGCGCCGATGAACTGGAGGGCGCCGCGCTCCAGGCCTACCGTGCTGCCGAAAGCGAGGCGATCTGGCAGGGCTATCTGGGCGTGGCGGCGCTGATCGCGCTGGTGGCGGCCGTTGTCTGGCTGTTCCGCAATCGCCTGCCGCATGATGCAAAGACCATGGGCGAGGGTGATCTGGTTTCCACCGGCCGCTATTTTGGCGGACTGGCGCTGGCCGCAATCGGTGCATTCGTCGCCTTGCAGGTGAACGGATTGCTGGGAGTGGTGCTCATCTTGATGGCACCGGCCCTGTGGCTTTATGACAATGACCTGCTGAAACGCGCCCGCTTCAGCTACGGTGCCCTGTGCATCTTTCTGTATGTAGGGGCGGAAGTTTCCATTGGCTCCATCATCATCAACTATCTCTCGACCGAACGCGTGCTGGGCGAACCGGAAAGCGTCATTGGTTGGATGATCGGCCTGTATTGGGGCGGCGCGATGGTTGGCCGTTTCCTTGGTTCGGCGGCATTGCGAGTTTTCAGCCCCGGCAAGATCCTCGCCTTCAATGCCACCGCCGCAATCGTGCTGATCGTCATTTCCGCCAACACGTCTGGCACCCTTGCGGCCTATTCACTGCTGGCCGTTGGCCTGATGAATTCGATCATGTTCCCCACCATCTTCTCGCTCGCGTGCGAGAAACTGGGTCCGCAGGCTGCGGATGGATCGGGTATTATCAACGTCGCCATTTTCGGCGGCGCGGTGGTGCCACTGCTGTACGGTGTGGTGGCCGATTCCACCGGAGGAAATCTGGCGCTGGCAATGACCATTCCCGTGGTCTGCTACGCCATTGTTGCAGGCTTCGGCTTCTTCGCCCGTCGCCCGGCATAATTACAACGGAAGGCGGAAAAACGAGAAGGACGGCAGATCGAAAACGTCTCCCGTCCTTGATCATTGGCGCCAGTGCCGAGGTGTTATTCGCCTTCGGGTCTTTGCCAGGCAAGCACGGGTTTGCGCGCGGCCTGCGCCTCGTCCAGCCGGGCGCGCGGTGCGTGGTGCGGCGCGGTTTTCAGTGTTTCATCGCCAGCCTTGGCCCGTTCTGCAAGCAAGCGCATGGCCGTGGCGAACTGGTCCAGCACAGCCTTGCTTTCCGTCTCTGTCGGCTCGACCAGCATCGCGCCGTGCACCACCAGCGGGAAGTACATCGTCATCGGATGGAACCCCTCGTCAATCAGGCCCTTTGCCAGATCGAGTGTTGATGTCCCTTCTGCAAAGCCATCATCGCTGAACAACGCCTCGTGCATACAGTGGCCTGCATCGCCAAATGGCGCATCCAGCACATCGTCCAGGCTGCGCAGCAGGTAGTTGGCGTTCAGCACGGCATCGCCCGATGCCTGGCGGATGCCATCGGCACCGTGGCTGAGTATATAGGTGAGTGCGCGGGTGAACATGCCCATCTGGCCATGAAATGCCGTCATCCGGCCAAAGCTGCCGGGAAATTCATCGCCTGCGTTTTCTTCTTCCACCAAACGCAGATCGCCGCTGTCGGCATCCATGATCACGAAGGGGAGCGGCGCAAACGGGGCCAGTGCTTCTGATAATACGACCGGACCCGAACCGGGGCCGCCGCCGCCATGCGGGGTGGAGAAGGTTTTGTGCAGATTGATGTGCATGGCATCCACGCCAAGATCGCCGGGACGCACACGGCCCATGATGGCGTTGAAGTTCGCGCCATCGCAATACACCAGCCCGCCTGCATCATGCACCGCGTCCGAGATCGCCTTCATGTCGCGTTCGAACAGGCCGCAGGTGTTGGGATTGGTAATCATCACGCCCGCCACATCGGGGCCGAGCCGCGCCTTCATCGCTTCCAGATCGACGCGGCCATCCTTGCCTGCCGGGATATTCTCCACTTCGTAACCGGCGAAGGCGGCGGTGGCGGGATTGGTGCCGTGGGCGCTTTCCGGCACCAGCACCACCTTGCGCGCGTCACCGCGCGCTTCCAGCGCGGCGCGGATGCACAGGATGCCGCACAATTCGCCGTGTGCGCCTGCCTTTGGGCTCATGGCAACGGCGCTCATCCCGGTCAGCGCGATCAGCCAGTGTGAAAGCTCGTCGATAACGCCCAGTGCGCCCCGCACCGTGTCGACGGGTTGCAAGGGATGCACATCGGCAAAGCCGGGCATGCGCGCCACTTTCTCGTTCAGGCGCGGATTGTGTTTCATGGTGCAGCTGCCCAGCGGGAACAGGCCAAGGTCGATGGCATAATTCTGGCGGCTGAGGCGCGTGTAATGGCGCACCGTCTCAGGCTCGGAAAGGCCGGGCAGGTCGATCGGCTCTTTGCGGGCAAATTTGCCCAACCTGTTTGGAGCATCTGTATCGGGTTCCGGCAGATCCACGCCGCATGTTTCACGTGTGCCCAGTTCGAAAATCAGGCGTTCTTCCAGCATCAGGGCCTTGTTGCCGGTTACTGTGGGATGCTGTGCCTCACTTGTCGCCGCTACGGGCGTTCCGGGCTTCCACCCGCTCTGGTTCATCGTGTTCATGCTGTTTCCTTCGGGGCCAGCGCTTCTTCAAGCGCGGTCGCCAGCGCCTCGATATCGTCTTCGGAGTTTGTCTCCGTCACGGTCACCAGCAGGCCATTCTCTCGTCCGTCACCATCGGGAAACAGGCGGCCCAGCGATACGCCAGCAAGCACGCCCCTGGCTGCGAGATCGCGCACCAGCGGCTTGGTTTCTGTATCCAGCACAAGCGTGAATTCGTTGAAGAAGGTATCGTTCAGGATGCTGACGCCGGGCACCTTTGCAAGGCGATCAGCTGCAAGACACGCAAGGCGGTGATTTTGCGCGGCCAGCGCCGTCAGTCCCTTCTCGCCCAGCAATGTCATGTGCACGCAAAAGGCGAGGGCACACAGCCCGCTGTTGGTGCAGATGTTTGACGTCGCCTTTTCCCGGCGGATATGCTGTTCGCGGGTGGACAGGGTAAGCACGAAGCCACGCTTACCATCCGCATCCACGGTTTCGCCGCAAAGCCTGCCCGGCATTTGCCGCACATGCCTGGGATTGGTGATGGCGAACAGGCCCAAATACGGCCCGCCGAATTGCAGGCCTACTCCGATGGACTGTCCTTCGCCTACCACCACATCCGCGCCCAGATTGCCCGGCGCTTCCAGCGCGCCAAGGGCAACGGGCTCGGTATTCACAACGATCAGCAGCGCACCTTTGCCATGCGCGGCATCAGCGATCCTCTGCAGGTCCGGAATGCGGCCCATGATATCGGGGTATTGCACCACGACGCAGCTCGTCTCCTCGTCGATCCGCGAAATGATCGCGTCATCGCCGGGGCTGGAGGTGAGCACCGGCAATTCGTATTCGACATGTCCCGGCGTAAAGCGCGCCATCGTTTGCGCCACAGAAACATAGTGAGGGTGCACACCGCCGCTCATCAGGATGCGATTGCGCTTCGTCAGCCGCGCAGCCATCACGATCGCCTCCCAGCAGGCTGTGGAACCGTCATACATGGATGCGTTGGCAATCGCACAGCCATACAGGCGCGCAACCTGCGTCTGGAATTCGAACAGCATCTGCAAGGTGCCCTGCGCGATTTCCGGCTGATAGGGCGTATAGGCTGTCAGGAACTCGCCGCGCTGGATGATATGATCCACCGTAGCGGGCACATGGTGGCGGTAGGCACCTGCGCCGCAAAAGAACGCGGCATCGGCAGCGGCCAGGTTCTGCTTGGAAAGGCGCCGCATGTGTCTCTCAACCGTCATCTCGCTGGCATGGTGGGGCAGGCCCTCGATCGGGCCATCGAGATATTGCTGCGCCGGGACATCGTCGAACAAGGCGTCGATGGAAGTCGCGCCGATCTTTTCCAGCATGGCGCCGCGATCGGCATCGGTGAGGGGGAGGTAACGCATGGCCCTAGTCCAGGCCATCGCAGAACGTCTTGTATGCAGCTTCGTCCATCAGGCCATCCAGCTCGGCGGCGTCGGATACGCTTGCGCGGAAGAACCAGCCTTCGTTTTCGGGACTGGAATTGACCAGTTCGGGCTCTTCCTCCAGCGCCGCATTGCCCTCGGTCACGGTGCCCGAAATTGGCGCGAAAACGTCGCTTGCGGCCTTTACACTTTCAACGACTGCGGCTTCCTTGCCCTTGGCGAGGCTGGTGCCGGATTGCGGCACTTCGACAAACACGATGTCGCCCAACTGCGCCTGGGCATAGTCGGTGATGCCGATGGTAGCGGTGTCGCCGTCAATGTCGATCCATTCGTGTTCTTGGGTGAAATAACGGGGCATCTCAGGCTCCTTTACGGATATAGTTTTGGGGAACGAAGGGCAGGGAAGTGACACGAGCGGGCAGGGAACGCCCGCGAACCTCGATAGTGAGTGCGGTATCCAGATCGGCTTTTTCGGTCTCCACAAAAGCCATTGCAATGGGATGACCAAGCGTTGGAGAAAAGCCGCCACTGGTAACCGTTCCGACCAATGCATCGCCGGAAAACACCCTGGCGCCTTCGCGGGCGGGCAGACGGCCTTCCAGTGCAAGCCCGACGCGGGTGCGTGCATGTCCGCCATCTTCCAGCCGCGCCATGCAGGCGGCATGGCCGATGTAGCCGCCACTTTCGCGGCGCGGTTTGGACAAGGCAAAGCCAAGCCCCGCGCTGATGGGGTCGGTATCTTCGGTAAGATCGTGGCCGTAAAGGGGAAGCCCTGCCTCAAGCCGCAGACTGTCTCGTGCGCCAAGGCCAGCGGGCTTCACCCGTTCGTGTGCCAGCAGGGCGTCTGCCAGCTTTGCCGCATGGGTCGCGGGCAGGGTGATTTCGAAGCCGTCCTCTCCGGTATAGCCGGACCGGCCTATGCCGATCATCACGCCTTCCCATTCCAGCCCCGTGCCTTGCATGAAATACAGATTATCGGTGGAGCCGGGGATCAGGTCTTCCAGAACAGCCGCAGCCTGCGGACCTTGCAGGGCAAGTAGCGCCGCGTCATCGAGATGGTTCAGCGTGATGTCGTCCGGCAGGTGTTCACGTAGCCAGGCGATATCGTCCCACTTCATCGCGCCGTTCACCACGAGGTAGAACTCCTCGCGCCCGTCGCGGCTGGTGTTCGTCACCATCAGGTCATCAAGGATGCCGCCGCTCTCGTTCAACAGGAGCGAATAGCGGATGTGGCCGGGTTTCAGCGTGGAAAGACTGGCGGGCAATACAGCCTCCAGCGCGGCGGTGGCGCCATCGCCGCTGATGATGAGCTGGCCCATGTGGCTGACATCGAACAGGCTGGCCTTGCTGCGCGTCCACTCGTGCTCTGCAACGATGCCCCCACCTGCCACCCTGGCATACTGAATGGGCATCTCGTAACCGGCGAAGGGCACCATGCGTGCGCCGTGATCGCGGTGCCACTGGTCCAGCGGCAGCTTTTCGGGGGGGAGTTCTTCGAAGTCTTCTGTATCGCTCATCGACAGGTTCCAGACGCGGCGTGGCAGCACCCGAAAACCGGGCCCTTCGACCATGCCCCCTCTGTCGGGAAACCTGAGAGACTTGACACCCGTTCCCAACGGAACGCGGTGCTTACCCCTTCGGTGGCTGGCCGGATTTTTGCGGGCAGCGCTTTCCAGAGTGCCTGAACTGATCGCGCGGTCCGTTTGCCTGAGAGTTTCCGGGGCGGTTGCTCCTTCGGCG
>JBASBA010000489.1:0-2250 GCA_049650885.1 Alteraurantiacibacter sp.
TCTGGTGGCCGAGGCAGATGCCGAACAGCGGCATGTCCGCATCCAGCAGCGCCTTGATCACCGGAACCGCATATTCCCCCGTCGCCGCCGGATCGCCGGGGCCGTTGGAGAGGAACACGCCATCGGGGGATAGCGCCATGATATCGTCCAGCGAGGTTTTTGCCGGCACCACCGTTACGCGCGCACCGGCCTTTACCAGATTGCGGAAGATGTTGTCCTTGCTGCCAAAGTCCATCGCCACCACGTGCGGTTTGCCATCGCGCTCTGCCGCGTCATACCCCTGCCCCAGCCGCCAGTAGCCGCCGTCCCAGTCTTCCTGGTGTTCGCGGCTAACGCGCTGGGCAAGGTCCATGCCTTCCAGCCCTGGCCATTCCTGCGCGCGTTGCAGCAGCGCATCCATGTCGAACTTGCCGCGCGGATCATGCGCAATCACGGCGTTGGGCGCGCCTGTTTCACGAATGCGGCGCGTCAATGCGCGGGTGTCCACGCCCGAAATGCCGATCTTGCCCTGCTTTGCCATCCACTCGACAAATTCCGCCTCGCTGCGGAAGTTGGATTGCAGGGTCACGTCCTCGCGCACGATGCAGCCTACGGCGCCCTCTACACGGCTTTCGAAATCCTCGTCATTCGTGCCGACGTTGCCGATATGGGGGAAGGTGAAGGTGACGATCTGCGCAGCGTAGCTGGGATCGGTCAGCACCTCCTGATACCCCGTCATCGCGGTGTTGAAACATACTTCGCCCACCGCAGCTCCCGTGGCGCCAAAGCCCCTGCCCCAGACGATTGTGCCATCGGCCAGGACAAGGCAACCCGTAGCCCCTTGAGGTTGCGCGCGCGAAGAGGCGAGAAAGGCCATGGTGGCTCCCGTTGGATAGTTGGACCGGCAATGTGTGCTAAGTCCCAGCGGCTAGAGACGGACCCGCGTTCCGTCAAGCACAAGACTTGGCTTTATGACGCATCGTATTAGATGGAAGGCGAATTGATCCACAGGAAAGAATTGATCCCATGCTGAGAGACGACATCAAGGCCGAAACCATCACCGCCATGAAGGCAAAGGATAAAGAGCGCACCGCCGCACTGCGCCTGATCTCTGCCAAGATAAAGGACCGCGATATCGAGATGCGCGGCAAGGAAGCGGGCGACGACGATGCAATGGTGATCGACGTGTTGCAAAAGATGGCAAAACAGCGCCGCGAATCGATTACGATGTATGAAGATGGCGGCCGCACCGAACTGGCGGAGCAGGAGAAGGCCGAACTGGCCGTGATCGAGGAATTCCTGCCGCGACAGATGGACGAGGCCGAAACGAAAGCCGCGATCGAGCAGATCAAGGCCGAAACAGGTGCCGATGGCATGAAGGATATGGGCAAGGTGATGGGCGAGCTGAAATCGCGCCACGGCACGCAGCTGGACATGGGCCGCGCCAGTGGCTGGGTGAAGGAATTGCTGTCGTGAGGCCCATCGCCCTTGCCCTGCCGCTGCTGATCACCCTTGCTGCCTGCGGATCGGACCCCGCGCCAGAGCCTGCCCCTACGCCCAGCGAGACGGTGGCCGGCCCGCATACGCTGGTTGCATCGGGCTTCGCGGATCTGAAAATCGGGCCGAAGATCGTCGGTCCGCAGGGGGATGAGGTGTCAGGCTCCCTCGTGCGCGATGGAACCACGATTGCCGAAATCGTCAGCTATGTCGCCTGCCCCGCCCCCGCCGAAGGCGAGATCGCAGCGCAGGAATGTGTGCCCGCCGATCAGCCGGACGATGCCATCTACACCTACGTGCACCGCGTAACCCCGTCCGAAGTGGTGGACGATCTGGATACGCCGCTGGTTTTCCGCACCACGCGCGGCGCAAACGGCTTTGCCAACAACATCGGCTTTGATCGCGATCAGGCAGAGGCGGCGCTTGGAGAGGGCTACTCCATCCGCGTGCAGCAGGATAACGGCGCGCTGATCTGGCGCGTGGAAATCAGCAATGGCTGGGACGCGGGCGAGGAGCTGACATTCTTCTGGCAGTCCACCCTGCCCCCGGAAGGACCGGCAGAAGCCTATGCAGTCGGAACGGAAAACGGCCGCGCTGTGGGCACAGGCCCCTTCCCGCCCAAGGAAATGCCTGATGCTGAAGAAACGCCAGGGGCCGACGGCGCCGATTGAGAACAGTCCGGCAAATCCTAGTCCGGCGTTAACGATCAAAATGGTATGGCAGCGGAACCTCGACCCTAGCCAATAGGTTTTTCGGGGCAATACGAGGCGAGCG
>JBASBA010000490.1:0-5030 GCA_049650885.1 Alteraurantiacibacter sp.
GTCCCAGCCTGCCGGATCGGCGGAAGGTCGTAGACGAATGTCTGACCGGGCATGATGCCCGGAAAGCTGACGCCGGGAACGCCGTCGAACTGAAACGGCACCAGCAGCCCATGCCAGTGGATCGAACTGTCCTCGTCCAGCGCGTTGGTGACATTGAGCTTGACCGGCTGTCCCTCTTCCAGCCGAACCAGCGGACCGGGAACGCTGCCATTGACGGCGATGCCGTGTCCGGGGCGGCCCTGAACCATTCTGCGACCTTCGCCGATGGTTAGATCGATGCTTGCGCCCGATACCTCGTCGAAGCCCTGTTTCAGCATCCCGCCGTGGCGAATATCGCCTCCTCTGGCCCACGCGGGCGCGGCCAAGACTCCTGCGGCAAGCGCTCCCGTTCCAAGCAATCGGCGACGTGAAATAGCGGAATTGAACATCGGTCTTGAATCTCCTTGAGCCTCCAGCATATATACCCCCATGTGGTATTTCAAGCATACCCTCGGGGGTATTGGATAGAAAGGACAGGTTCGATGAAACCCGACAGTTTGAAGATCGTGAATCGGTTGCGCCGGATCGAAGGCCAGGTGCGCGGGGTTGCGGGTATGGTCGAGGAGGATCGCTACTGCATCGACATCTTGACGCAGGTGCAGGCAGTGAAAGCCGCGCTGGGGCGGGCGGAAAGCGAAATCCTCAAACAGCATGCTGCCTGCTGTGTGTCCGAAGCGATCGCCAGCGGCGATGCCGATGAACAGAAAGAGAAGTTCAGCGAACTGATCGAACTGTTCGAGAAGGCGAAGCGGTGAAGGTTCTGCTGAACCTGATACTAGCGATGCTGCTGATGATACCAGCGGGTGCGTTCGCACATGGTGACGAACCCCACAACGCCAGAGCTGACAGTGCGGACGGTATCGAGCAATCGGATCCGTCTGTCGAAGTTGAACAGCCCATTCCGGGTGATACGGCCTCGTCACTATCTGATCAGAGTGCCGAGCATGGCACCGCAACAGGTGGTTCGAGCTCGCTCCTCCAAAACCTGCATCCTGCAACGGTGCATTTTCCGATCGCGCTGTTCCTGATGGCGGCAATCACCGAACTGTTTGCCCTGCGTGCGTCCCCTTCCGCCAGTTTGGAAGTGGCTGTACGCGTCATGATTTATGGCGGCGCAGCGGGGGCAATCATCTCTGCGATGTTCGGTTGGGTTCATACGGGCCTGTGGTTCGGCGGCGAAGCTGCGATGAAATGGCATCGCTGGATGGGCACGGGCATTGCTGCGTTGGGCATCTTGACCGCATTCCTTGCCTCGCGGCGCGCCGACAACCGGATGGCTTTGCGTATAGCCCTGTTTTCAATCGCTCTCCTCATTCTTGCCCAGGGCCATCTCGGCGGCGAACTGGCCCACGGCCCCAATCATCTCGGTTTATAAAGGATATCCAATGCTCAGCACCATTCGTTCCACTATTGCGCATCGCACTCTTACCGGCTCGCTGATGCTGGCTGGCGCACTTACGGCATGCAGCGCGCAGGCCGCCAGCGTGACGATGCTACGTGACCCTGGCTGCGGCTGCTGCCTTGCATGGGCGGCGCACCTCGAAGAAGGCGGCACCCACACCGTCAAAACAGTCGATCGGGCCGACATGGCACAGGTCAAAGTCTCACACGGTGTTCCGGCGCAGCTCCAGTCCTGCCACACTGCGATGGTCGAAGGCTATGTCATAGAAGGCCATGTGCCCGCCGCCGACATCGAACGGCTGCTGGTTGAAAGACCTGAAGGGGTCAACGGTCTGGCAGTTGCCGGGATGCCAATGGGTTCGCCCGGTATGGAATATGGCGATCACCGGCAGGCATATCAGGTCATCGCGTTTGGCCCCGCAGGCGAAAACGTGTGGTCCGAATATCCGGGAACAATGTGATGGCCGCCCCGAAAACTGCCAAGGTCTACCGGATGGTCATGCCCGACCATGTGTGTCCCTATGGTCTGAAAAACATCGATCGGCTCGAACGCGAAGGGTTCGAAGTGGAAGATTACCACCTCGAAACGCGCGAGGAAACCGATGCATTCAAGGCGAAGCACGATGTCGAGACCACCCCGCAGACCTTCATCCGTGGCAAGCGGATCGGCGGCTACGACGATCTGCGTGAGCACTTCGGCAAAAGCGTCCAGAAGGAGGGCGAGACCAGCTACCAGCCTGTAATCGCGATCTTCGCCATGGCGGCGCTGATGGCGCTGGCGTTAAGCTGGGCGGCTTACGGCGAGCTGGCCACGTTGCGCGCTGCCGAATGGTTCGTCAGCCTGTCGATGTGTCTCCTGGCGTTGCAGAAGTTGCAGGACGTGCGAAGCTTCTCGACCATGTTCCTCAATTACGATCTGCTGGCGCGCCGATGGGTGCCCTACGGGTTCGTCTATCCATTCGCGGAAGGTCTGGCGGGCATTCTGATGACGGCCCATGCGCTTCCAATCATATCGGTTCCGGTCGCACTCGTCATCGGGACGATCGGCGCGGTGAGCGTATTCAAGGCGGTCTATATCGACAAACGCGAGCTTAAATGCGCCTGCGTCGGCGGCTCCAGCAATGTCCCGCTCGGCTTCATCTCCCTTACTGAAAACCTCTTTATGATCGGCATGGGCCTGTGGATGGGCGCGCAAGCCTTTCTGTAAATAACTGACTTCAAGGATCGACTATGCCGCACGACCAAACCAACGAAAGCCAGTCCAGCAAAGGTGAAGGCAATTACGGGCGCTTCATGGCCATGGTGGGCACATCCACCGCGATCATGTTCGGCCTCATGTATCTCAACACTTATGAGATGGGGCACGTGTTCTGGAGCGAAACCCGGTTCTGGATGACCTTCGTGATGGGTGCCGTGATGGCGGTGGTCATGCTGCTGTTCATGTGGGGCATGTATCGCAATACGGCCAAAAACTGGATCATTCTGGGGATCGCTGCAGTCGTATTTGCCGGAGCGCTGTTTCTGGTCCGCAGCCAAGACACAATTGACGACAGCGAGTGGATGAGCGCAATGATCCCGCATCACTCGATCGCCATCCTCACCAGCGAACGCGCCCATATATCCGACCCGCGCGTCCGCAAATTGGCCGACGAAATCATCGAAGCGCAGAAGCGCGAGATCGCCGAGATGAAATGGCTGCTCGACGATATCAACGCGAACGGCGAGGCGGGAAGCCAACAGGAAGCGACAACGCGTTCTCCACCGGCGTTCTAATTCCAGCGCTTGCGTATCAGATGATCAACGGAGCGAACGGCAGCTATTGGGAAATTGCAAATACCGATCGAACGTCCAATGTTGGGGCGCAAAACTGCCATTGCATCAATGTGGACAAACCTTCGCGATGGTTGCGGCGGATGCGATTAAATGAACTTCCAATTATCGAAGATGCTGCAATTCAAGACCTTTGATCTTAATCTTCTTCCACTCCCTGTCGGCAGTGAGAACGGGAAGCGCGAGCTGCAACCCGAGCGCCAAGCAGGAGCGATCACCCAAACCGCGCCCGTATATCTGGGTCTTTTCGTACAGCTCGGCGGCGGCATAGGCGGCTTCGGCATCATGCGCATGAGCATCGAGAGCGAGTTCACCCAGGATCGCGCGGACGTCAGCTGAAGCCGCGCCCTCGCGTAGCATCTCTTTAGCCACCTCCTGCAGATTGACGGCCGAGATTGCGGCGTTACCCATATGGCTGGCGACCATATCAGCACCTGGCTCGTCGCGCAGAAGAGCGAGAACTGCCGACGCATCCAGCACAACGTCGCTCATGCCGCACTTCGACCCGACGGGGCCTCGTCGCGTTCCGCCTCTTCGCGCCGATCGCGCAGGAAGTCCTTGGTGCTACGTGGTGATTTGATGGCCTGCTGATACAGTTCGCGCGCGCGTAGCACCCGGTGTCGCATTGGTACGAGGCGCACACCTGCCTCATCTACGATCGCGGTGACTTTGGTGTCTCCTTGTAAACCCATCGCTTCTCGAACGGCTTTAGGCAAAACCATTCGCCCGTTAGATGCCACCTTAAGATCGATTGCTGTCATTGCTTTGCGCCACTTCCTATTATTCGTTTGATACATCGAATGTGACACAGCTTGTAAATTGGAACAAGCTTTGAAGTGGCATATCTTCCGCAAGGTGATCGATCTTCGCGGAACGCCTGCCCTTAATCGTTCGATTACGGGCAGGTCCTCTCAAGAATGACCATAACCCAGCCTATCGGACTTGCGGACACTGCCCATACAGATTACGGGGTTTGCGGGCATAGGAGAGGGCAATGTCGCGTGTTTTTGCATACCTTCGAGTTTCCACGGTCGAGCAGTCGACCAAAAACCAGTTGCAGGAAATTGAGGGAGCCGGGTTTTCAATTTTGCCAAATCGGATCATCGAGGAAACGATTTCAGGCAGCGTTGCTGTTTTGGAACGGCCGAAGTTTCAAAAACTAGTCGATCGGTTGGAAGAGGGCGATATTCTTGTTGCGACCAAACTGGATAGGCTTGGGCGTAACGCTATGGATGTCAGCAAGTGCGTTGCGGATCTCGCCGATCGCGGCGTTCGAGTTCATTGCCTGGCACTCGGCGGTGTCGATCTAACCAGTCCCGCCGGAAAGATGACGATGGGTGTCATCAACCATGTTGCTCAATTCGAGCGCGATCTGCTTATCGAACGCACGAATGCTGGTCTTGCCCGCGCTAGGGCTGAAGGCAAAAGGATTGGTCCGCCCCTGAGGGTAACTCCGGACGATCGAGGCGAGATTGCCCGACGGCTTTCGGAAGGCGAGAGCAAACGAAAGCTAGCCGGAGAATTTGGGACTAGCCGCCAGACCGTGGCCCGTATCGAGAAGGAATTTGGGGATTAAAAGTCAGACCGAGTCAGTCCGGTTTTGGAGTTGTGCAAATCCTGCGCAAACGGCGGCAATTGGGGTGGTTAGCTGCCGCTTACATCGTGACGGCTTCGTAGCTGACTGATACGCCATCAACCGAATTGTCCTGTTCGAAGATACGAGACTTATCGGCATGCCGGATGAGTAGGCGGTTTGAAGC
>JBASBA010000491.1:0-4199 GCA_049650885.1 Alteraurantiacibacter sp.
ATCAAAGGCCGCTGGCGGAGAGGGAGGGAGAAAACGCCACATGTCGAAAATTCCTGTTTTTCAAGGCATTGATGGCATGCAAAAACGAGCTTGTGTAGCCGGAAGTGTAGCAGCGACCTACTTGATGATGCGATTGGCGATTATCCGAGCGAGCGTATCTTCGGCGGACGCCGCGAAGGCACTTCGGACCCGCAACCGCACATCAAGAATGTGAGCCTCAAACTCTGCGACGCCCTTATCGGCATTGCGGCTGGACCGGGCCTTGCCCTCTTTGGTGCGCGGTCCAGTAGACTTGTCCCACGGCTGCCAGCGGCGGATCGCCTCTGCCTGCTTCGCGCGCCGTTCCGGCGTCCAAGATGAGGCGGTGCCCATCACAATCTCAATAGTTTGTTTTTACGGGGAGGCCAGCGATTGCTGTGGCTTGCTTACTTGATGTCGTGCCCGGATCAGCGCCCGAACAGGTGCGGGTTGTTGGCGAATGGTGGCTTCCCATACTCGCGCCGGAACATGGCGATCATGTCCGCCTCGACCTCTAGTGGCACACGGTCAGGTGTTTCCTCCCACGCGATGCGCTGTTGGTCAGGTTCTGCCAGTTGCCAGATCAGGCGACCGCCCCAATGGCCAATCGGCTTACCCGCGCCGAAGTCGGCAAACTGGCGGATGCGCCGCCGAAGCTGGTCTGCCTTGCCGACGTAGACGATCTCATGATCCTGCCAGTTGGCTGTGAGTGCATCCAGAGACCCGGTCGGGTTTTTACCTTTGAAACGACCACCCGGATTGGCCTTCAGAAAGGCCACTGTATTGCGCAGAGGGTTAGCGCACCACATAGACCCCGCCTATGGCCGGGATCGCGCTGCTGAGGCGCGCCTCGGGGAACGAGAGACACCCAATGAAGCCGTCGGCTGACAGGGCCGCAATGCAGAAGTCATAATCTTCTGACCTAATAGCGATGCAGAAGTTCACCGAAATCGAAACGTAGCTCGATGCCATCGACGATCCGCACATTCGACACTCGCCACAACCCTATGTAGCTTTTGCGTCGCCAGTTCCCGTCAGCATCAGGAGGATAGCTGGTGGTGAGAATTGCTAGCTCACCCTCACTTAGCGCCTGAATGAACGGCCCCCACTCCGGACGCCCATCGTATCCCTTGTCGGCGTATTCCGGCCAAGTCCCGCGTGTCCAATGTTGGTGCACGCATGGGATGCTTTCACCCTGCCATTCAGCGAACCATGAACCCGCTCGTCCCCTCGGCTTTTTCATATGCGAAATACCCTTACTTTGGCTTTTGCTGCTGATCCGCGTCAGGGGAGGTCCGGCGCGTTGGACTTTTCCTTTTTGGTTGAGTGAGCGCACGCTCGACAGTCCAACCATTGCGTAGGCGCATGTATAGCACCCGGGGAGAAAAGCCCAACTCACGTGCCCATTCAGCGATAGGAAGAACTTTGCCTTGAAACTCAATCAGACGAACCGAGGTGGAATTGTGCGAGTTCTCAATAGGTGTCACCCAGCGACAGTTTTCAGGGCTGTAGGGGCCATCATTGTCAATCCGGTCGATTTGACACCCTTGCGGCCTCTGTCCCATGTCAGCGATGAAGTTCTCGAAAGCACCTTCGGTGCTGTCGTGCCATCGCTCACAGACATAGATGCCACGTCCGCCGTAATGATGATAAGCCGGGTTCGCCGGATCGCCGCATCGCTTCAGCATCTGCCCCCAGGTGCCATACTCGCTGGTGTAGCTCGCCCACAACCCCCCTGCCGTGCGCGCTTCGTGGCCGCATGAAACGGTTTTGTCGCGTGTCAGGTTGTTGCCAAATACCACTCGGACAACGCCGCAGGAGCAGCGACAAACCCATCGCGAATGACCGTGCTTGCTCTCGGGGTGCTTCTCGATCACCGTCCAGTCGCCGAATTGCTGCCCGGTAAGCTCTAATCGCTGCCTCATCTGCTACTCCTGCGACGATGGTAGAACGGTGATCCGCCATACACCTCAACAGTTACCAGTTACTGAGCAGGCGGGAGGTATTCGTAGCTCGACCCGCCGCCTTCCTCTTGCGGCATGACAGAACAGCAACGGACCTTGGACTGGTGGTCGATCAGCATCTGCTTGAACACGTCGAAGCTGGTCACCTCGGGCTTGTAGTTCATCGTGTAACTAATCTGGTTTCCGAAGGGAGGCAGGGTCTGCATGTCGGCGCGGTGGCTCTGGACATCATGGCCGTCCAGCCAGAACCGCTCACCCAGTCGCAGCCACTCGAATTGATCCTCCATGCTGGCGTCACCTGCAAGCACAAGGTGATCGGTGATGCCGGGCAACGTGGCGATGGTCGGTGCGGTCGGGAAGCCAACAATGGTGTGGCCCTTGTAGGTTTTCAATTCCTTGACAGGGTAGCCCTTGGCGCGGAACTCATCGAGCAAGGGATCATCGTTGCGATACTGCACCCAGCGGATGTAGAACGCCATCGCGGGAAGGTGCCAGCCCTCGGTCAGACCGAACAGCTTCGAGACGCTACCGCTCGGCTTGATCGTGGTGGACGTCATCGGCACTTCGACGCCAAGGACGTCGGCGTAGTGGACGGCCTCGTGGTAGACAGACCGGGACAACGATCCAAGTATGTTTAAAAAAAGCTGGCTTCGGTCGCCGAAGGGTATTTGTCGAGCACTACCTAAACAATCGGATTGATCGCGTGAATTGAAAACGGTGGTGGCAACCCATGCGGATAGGTCTGATCAAACAGTCGCCACTGGCTCTCGGGATTAAGCGTGAGCGCGAACACCCACGAACCGGGTGAAACAGAAGTCCGCAGCACTGATTGCCACCTCTCGGGATCCCTGAAACGCGCGTGCAAAGCTGCGTGGCACCGCTTACAAGCTGGATAGAGTTCGTAAGGGCGGTCATATCTTTCTAGGTGTGCAAATATATATCCGCTAGTTCGCAGTCGGGCCGGATCGCTAAAACCGCAAATCGAACAGACCTTGGGCCGCGCAAGCTGGCCGGAGCGAAATAGTGCGTTCTGGACAGGGTTCACGGCTATGCGCTCTGTCCAAGACCATCCGTTATACGATGTCTCCCATGGACGCGCGCGATTGCTAGTCATGTGACGCTTTGACCTGCTTTCCAACGCTCCTGATCGTTCGGTTAATTGAGCCGGTGCCGCTACGAAGCTGGGTTGCAAGCAGACGCTGAATGTCCGGGGAGTTGTCCCTGCGCTGACCTTCTATAGCGATAGCGTGCAAATCTTCGAGCTTGGCGGTGATCGTAGCAAATAGGGCGGGAACGGCGTTGCTCATGCTGCCTCGCCTTCCGCTAGAATACGATAGACCGAACTGCGGCTGATTTGGAGCCTGGAAGCGATCTCGCAGGCCCGAGCACCATCCGCTCGCATTTCATGCACCTGCGGTGCCAGACGGCGCGCTGTGGGTGCCCGGCCACGATACTTTCCTGCGGCTTTCGCCTTGGCGATACCCTCACGTTGCCTGACCAAAGCCAACTCACGCTCAAACTGCGCAACCGCCCCGAACATCGTGACGATCAAGCGACCAGCAGGTGACTTGGTATCCACCGCCTGACCGCCAAAGTCGAGGATGCGAAGGGCTACGCCTTTACCTTCGAGTGTTTCGATTATCCCGAGAAGGTCGGCGGTCGAGCGCGCGAGGCGGTCCAGCCGCATCACGACCAGCGTGTCGCCCTCACGCACGAAATCGAGACATACCGCGAGTTCGCTTCGCTCCGAGACAGACGAAACTCGCTCTGTGAAAAGTCTTGTGCAACCTGTTGCACGGAGTTCGCGCTCTTGGGCCTCAAGTCCAGCGCACTGATCGGCAGTTGAGACGCGCGCATAGCCAACGGTAAGCATCTGATCTTCCTCGTTTTTTGCAAGGAAAATCTACCATCCAATATCGCCTAAGTCACGGAGAACGAGGGATTTCTGACGAAATTTCTCGGCCAATGAAGGCAGGTCCAGCGAGCCGACTAGCACGCTTCGGAAAGCAGTCCTCTGCGCCTTGAAAAGGGCTCATTGCTGACGGCTGGATCGCCCCTCGATGGTGGGGAAGCCGACTTAGCTTGTGCAGCAAGAATGGTGCGAAACCGGCCATACCAATTTTCGAGCGTTTCGATTGCCGCCTGCACCTCCGGCGCGGCGGCCTTATGTCCGCCCGGATACTCGAAGATTGTAACGCGGCTTACCGGATCATGGAG
>JBASBA010000492.1:0-1575 GCA_049650885.1 Alteraurantiacibacter sp.
CGATAAGGATCATTCCCAAACTCAAGTAAGGCTCCAAACTCTAACCTCGCTTCAATTCCCTGACCGTCACCTGGAAGACAATGATTATTTGTCATCGCAATAGATGGAGCCACTAGGAACGCTGTGCAAAGGCCCATCCGGCCATTAGAATGCCTTATCTTTAAACGCGCTATCGAACGCGACTGAGTATATATGTTCGAGCTTCTGGAGTAACGTCCAACTGCATCCCAGCGGGCAAATCCAAAGATCAGAGATTCGTCTAAACTTTCTGGTAGTGAAACCTCTTCGTTTGACCAATCTTCGTCGGATATATTGAACATTTGTGCTGACGCATCGGAAAGGCTGAATGTTGATAGCGCGGCGGTAAAAGCCGTGAGTATAATACCTTTAGTCATCATTTATCCTTTCCGAACAACTTCTGACATCATAGCCTATCAGCAGGATTCTCTCTTTGCTACACTCCGCCAGAGGCTGCGATCCTGATAGACCGTGTATGGATAAAGGCGTTTAGTGGCCTTGTTGCGCAAAGTCTGTCCGGGATTCACATTGGGAGTCCAGCGGCATAGCTGGGCGGCATGTCCAAGCCTGCTTCCACCCGCTACCGCACCCTGAACTGGTCCGGCTAAAACGCGTCGCTGCGTGAGCGCGGGTCGCTGACGGTTTGTTTCGATCCATCCATGGCCTGGCACGCGGTGCCCTCGGGCAAGCAGGGGCGGCAGCAGACCTTTTCGGACGCCGCCATCCAAGCTTGCCTGACGATCAAGGTACTCTTCGGCCTGCCGCTCCGGCAAACGACCGGCTTCGTGGCGAGCCTGCCGAAGCTGGCGGGGCTCGACTGGCTGGTACCGGACTACAGCACGCTGTGCCGCCGGCAGCGGACGCGGCCGGTGCAGTTGCCTTGCCAGGGTGGGCAGGGCCCGCTGAACCTGCTCGTCGACAGCACCGGCATCAAGGTGCGCGGCGAGGGCGAGTGGCACGCCCGCAAGCATGGCGGGGCCAAGGGGCGCGTCTGGCGCAAGGTGCATTTGGGGATCGACGAGGCGACGATGGAGGTTCGGGCCGCCCTGATCACTGACAGCAGCTTGGGCGACGCGCCGATGCTGCCCAACCTGCTTGGCCAGATCCCCGAGGGCGAGCCGCTCGAGCCGGTCACCGCGGACGGCACCTACGACACACGCAAGTGCCATGACGCCATCGCGGATCGCGGCGCCCATGCCGTCATCCCGCCGCGCAAGAACGCCAAGTCGTGGAAGGAGAACAGCCCCGGCGCCGGGGCGCGGAACGACGCCCTGCGGGCCTGCAAACGCTTCGGTCGGACCATTTGGCGACGATGGAGCGGATACCATCGCCGCAGCCGCGTCGAGACGAAGATGAACTGCGTCAAGCTGCTCGGCCAGAAGCTCGCCGCCAGGGACTTCGACCGCCAGACCGCCGAACTCCACGTCCGCATCGCCATCCTCAACCGCTTCACCGCCCTCGGCATCCCCGCAACGAAGCCCCTCCACTAGCCTCAAGTGGGGGAAGGGGAACTCCGACCGCTACGAGATTTGCGCAACAAGGCCACCGAGATCAATC
>JBASBA010000493.1:0-11856 GCA_049650885.1 Alteraurantiacibacter sp.
GTGCGTTTGAACCAGAACACCTGGATGATTACGCTGACAGCTTCCAATACGAACAGGCCGCCGATGATGGCGAGCACGATTTCGTGATGGCTGGCAACGGCAATCGCGCCCAGTGCGCCACCAAGGGCCAGCGATCCGGTGTCACCCATGAATACCGCAGCAGGCGGGGCGTTGTACCAGAGGAAGGCGAGGCCAGAGCCCATGATGGCCGTGCACATGATGGCAAGCTCGCCAGCAGGCAGAACCTGCGGAATACCAAGGTATTCCGAGAAATCGGCGCGACCCACAAGATAGCAGATGAGGGCAAACGCCCCCGCCGCGATTACCACCGGCATCGTGGCCAGACCGTCCAGACCGTCGGTCAGGTTCACGGCATTGCCCGCCCCCACGATTACAGTGGCCGCAAAAGGATAGAACAGCCAGCCAAGCTCCAGCCCGGTGTCGGACAGGAACGGCAGATAAAGCGCGGTAGACCCCACTTCCTGTACGATGATATAGGTAGCGATTCCGGCCACGAAGAATTCTGCCAGCAGCCGAACCTTGCCGGACACACCCTTGTGGCTGCGTTTCGTCACCTTGTCATAATCGTCAAGGAAGCCGATCAGCCCGAAACCCAGCGTCACGGCCAGACAAGCCCACAAGAAGGGATTGGAAAGATCCATCCAAAGCAGCATCGAGATGCTGAGCGCGGTAAGGATCATCAGGCCGCCCATGGTGGGCGTGCCAACCTTTTTCTGGTGCGATTCCGGCCCGTCCGCACGGATAGGTTGCCCCTTCCCCTGTCGAACGCGCAGCATATTGATGAATTTGGGGCCGATAATCAGGCCGATGAACAGCGCCGTCATCATGGCCGCCCCGGCACGAAAGGTCTGGTAGCGGACGAGGTTGAACGCTCCTTCGAAATTCAGCATTTCTGCGAGAAAATAGAACATGGTTGCGCGCGTCAGCCTTCCCTGGCTGTGAAATGGTCTACTACGCGGGCAAGTCCAACGGAGTTGGAACCCTTCACCAGAACGGCGTCCCCACCGGTCAGCCCGAACTCCTGCAAGGCGGCGATTGCCTCGCCCGCATTATCGCAATGGGCAAAGGTTGCGCCGTTGCCAAGCGCATGATTCGCGTCTTTCCCCATCTCCTGCGCAAGGGCACGCATCTCGTCACCCACCAGAATGGCGTGATCTATGCTGGCAGCGGCCACCGGCTCGGCCAGTTGAGCATGGAAAGCTGGCGCAAAATCGCCCAGTTCCTTCATGCTGCCCAGCACGGCAATCCGCCGCGTGGCGGGCGTCTGGCCAAGTTGCGTCAGAGTTGCGCGCATGGAAGCAGGATTGGCGTTGTAGCTTTCGTCGATCAGAAGGGCGTAGCCGCCGGGAACCTTGGCCCGCAGCCGCGCGCCGCGGCCCTTTAATCCGCCCATTTCTGCCAGCGCAAGGCCGGCAGCACCCAGATCGCCGCCCGCAGCGTACACAGCGGCCATCACGCACAGAGCATTGTCGATCCAGTGTTCGCCAGGCTCTGCCACGGTGAAGCACAATCGCGTCTCACCCATGGCGGCAGTCACCAGCGAGCCACCGCTGCCATCCGGAATTGCATCCAGCAGGCGCAGGTCGGCCTCTGACGAACGTCCGAAGGCAATTACCTTGGCACCGAATTTGACTGCGGCATCGCGCAGCTGCGCAAATTGTTCGATGTCCGCCGGAATGACAGCGGTTCCGCCCTTCTCCAGGCCAGCGAAAATCTCCGCCTTCGCGGCCGCGATACCCTGCATCGAGCCAAGATTTTCTATGTGAGCCGGGGCAATCGTGGTGATTACCGCCACATGCGGGCGAACCATTGCGGTAAGGCCGGAAATTTCGCCCGCATGGTTCATGCCCATCTCGAACACGCCATACCGGCTGCGCGGTGCCATGCGCGCCATGCTGAGCGGAACGCCCACGTGGTTGTTGTAGCTGCGAACACTGCGATGCGCGGCGCCGCGACTGGTGCGTTCCAATGCCGCGAAAATGGCTTCTTTCACCCCTGTCTTGCCAACAGATCCGGTAACGCCGATAATTTTTGCCTCGGTCCGTTTGCGTGCAACCTTGGCCAATGCCTCAAGAGCAATGGTCGTATCGGCAACGCGAACGTGCGGATAATCAACCTGGCGGTCAACCAATGCCGCCGCAGCGCCGTTTGCGAACGCTTTTTCCAGGAAGCGATGGCCATCCATCGCCTCACCTTTCAAGGCGACGAACAGGTCTCCGCCACGCACATCGCGACTGTCCATTTCCACGCCGCTAACCTGAAATTCACCATAAGCGGTCCCGCCAGTCGCGGCGGCGATCTCGTCTGCCGTCCACAATGCAAGGCGCGCGGTATCGGATTTGCGGCGCGGCCAGCGCAGCAGGTCCAGTGCGGCGTTCATCGTGCGGACTCCGATGCGAGCTGCGCTGCGCATTCGCGTGCGACATCCACATCGTCGAACGGCAATACCTTCATGTTTTCTCCTGATCCCACGATCTGACCTTGCTCATGTCCCTTGCCCGCGATCAGCACGATATCGTCGCTGTTCGCCTCACTGATGGCGGCAGAGATGGCATCGCGCCGTCCGCCGATATTCTGCGCCTTGCTACCTGCGCCGCGCATTACCTCTGCACGAATGCTGGCCGCATCCTCACCGCGCGGATTGTCATCCGTTACGATCACCAGATCACTGCCTGCGGCAGCCGCTTCGCCCATTGGCGCGCGCTTGCCGGTATCGCGGTCCCCGCCCGCGCCGAATACAGTGATGAGGCGACCGTTCACGTGCGGGCGCAATGCAGCAATTGCTGCAGCAAGTGCATCGGGTGTATGGGCGTAATCCACATATACCGGCGAACCGCTGGCAGAAATAACGGCGCGCTCCAGACGGCCACGTACAGGTTGAAGGCGCGACACTGCATCAAATACGCGGGCCGCATCGGTGCCGGTGGCCAGCGCCAGACCGGCGGAGGTCAGCGCGTTTGCGACCTGGTAGGCCCCGATCAATGGCAAGCGGATGGCATATGCCTTGCCGCCGTGGACGAATTTCAGTTCCTGGCCAAGCGGACTTGGCTTGCGGGCGATAAGGTTGATACCCTTGCCCTTCTCTCCGACGGTGAATGGCGTCAGGCCACGTTCTTTCGCAATAGCGATGACCTTGTCGGACCATTCGTCATCAGCCCAGACAACGGCCGTTCCGCCATCATCCACCACTTCGGTGAACAGGCGCATCTTGGCCGTGAAGTACTCGTCCATATCCTTGTGATAGTCGAGGTGATCCCGGCTGAGATTGGTGAAAGCGCCGGCATGAACGGGCAGGCCCTCGTTGCGATATTGCGAGAGGCCGTGACTGGATGCCTCGTATGCAACATGCGTCACGCCTTCGCGCGACAGGCCAGTCATGTTGGACAGGAAGGTAACTATGTCGGGCGTGGTAAGGCCGGTGGATACGCTCTCGTCAGGCGTGGTGACGCCGAGTGTACCGATGCTGGCCGCACGTTCGCCGCACATCCGCCAGATCTGGCGCGTCATCTCCACGCAGCTGGTCTTGCCATTGGTACCTGTTACCGCGACCACTGTTTCGGGAGTGGGTTTAAAGTACGCAGATGCCGCGCGCGCAAATGCGCGGCGCGGGTTTGCGTCCGCCAGATGGACGGCACCCTCAACCATCGCTTCGGGCCGCGCCACGATGGCGATTGCACCGCTGGCGATTGCGGCGGGAATATAGTCCTCGCCATTCACCGCATTACCCTGAAAGGCGCCGAAGACATTTCCGGGAGCTACTTTGCGATGGTCAATCGCAAAGCCGGTGACGCGGGTATCGACAGCCTCACCGGCATCGATACCCATCTGGTTTGCAAGATCGGCAATACGCATGGCTTAATCCCCTACCAACGGGCGAAGGTCCGTCAGATCGATGTCGCGATTGGCATCGGGCAACACGCCCAGTTGCGGGCCGATACGCGGCACCAGGCGGCCCACGATTGGCGCGGCATTCCAGGCGGCCGTTCGCTGGTAAGAGCTGGCGACAGTACCCTTTGGCTCATCCAGCATGGCGATCACCACAAAGCGTGGATTGTCCATCGGGAACGCGGCGGCGAAAGTCGAAACGAGAGTCGTCTGACGATACCCGCCATTGCCCGGCTTTTCCGCGCTGCCGGTCTTGCCGCCTACACGAAAGCCCGGCGCGTTGGCGTTGCGGCCTGTGCCATATACCGCGATCATGCGCAGAAGCTGGTTCATGCGGGCGCTGGTGCTGGCCTTGAACACGCGTCGGCCACGCGGGGCCCGGCCCGGTTCCAGCCGTTGCAATGTTGCCGGACGCCAGATGCCACCGTTCACCATCGCGGCGTAGGCGCTGGCCAGATGCAGCGGGGTAACGGATACGCCGTGGCCGTAGCCCACCGTAATCCCCCGGATGCGCGACCAGTCACCAGATGCCCACAGCGGGAAACCGCGCGCCGGCAGCTCTATGTAAGGGCGCTCGTTCATGCCGAGGTCGACCATGTATTTGCGCAGCGTGGCCGCGCTCATCTCATCCACTATGTGGCCGGTCACCACGTTTGAGGAATGGATCAGCATTTCAGGTGCATTCAACGAAGCGCCCATCGCATGCGAATCGCGCACGGTGTGACCCTGCACCTTGTAAGGCTTCGCATCGTATCTGCGCGCGAGATTTGTAATCGAGCCACTGTCGATGGCTGCTGCAACCGTCAGCGGTTTGAACGTGCTGCCCAGTTCGTAAACCTGATTGGTAACGCGATTGAAGGCAGGTGCCACGATACCGCGCTCGTATTGATCCTGCGTCACGCGTACATCGGAAGATTGCACGTCGTTTGGATCAAATTCCGGCAGAGACGCCAGCGCCATGACTTCGCCGGAATCCACATCCAGCACAATACCCGCCGCGCCGACTGCGTTGACGGCCAACATACCGCTGCGCAGTTCATCCTCCAGCGCGCCCTGCACGCGCATATCGATGGATAGCGCCACGGAATCCGCCCGCCGTACGGGATCGAGCAATTGCTCGTTCAGCACCGATTCCATGCCAACGCGGCCATTGCCATCGGCACCCACATAGCCAAGAACATGCGCGGCCAAAGAGCCTTGCGGATAATGACGATCCGTTTCGCGCGGAAGCTCCAGCGCCAGTTCGCCAAGCGCGATCACGCGGTTGGCGTCTTCCGGCAGGATGCGACGCCGCAAATAGCCGGACCTGCCGGAACGCAGCTTTTCGGTGATTTCGTGGCTGTCCAGATCGGGGAATATGGACGTCAGCGCGCTGGCCACTTCCTCCGGCGATTTCACCAGCGGGGGCCCACCGTCGCCGCCTTCCGTCATGGCGGCTGGGTTGAACCACAGGGCGTATGCAGGAAAGGCCCGCGCCAGCGGCACGCCGTTGCGATCCGTGATCTCCCCGCGCGGAGGCAGCAGGGCATCGGCCATGGATTGCTCGGTAGGGCCGGGCTCTACCGTACCGATCCAGGCAATCCGTGCCAGCGCGGCAATCGCAACCAGCACGAAGACCAGCACAATCAGCAGCAGGCGCAGACGCGCAACCAGCAAGGCGCGGCGGCGATGATCGACACGCCCCGCCCGGCCGGTGATTATAGTGTGCGGGGTGGCGTACGCGCTCACCGGTGCCCGGCCCCCGCAATGGCAACTGTGACAATCGGCGCATTGGCAGCCGCCGCGATTGGCACGCGCAGGTTTCCGGGCGCCAGTGATACGGCCAGCCGTGCATCGCCCGGTGCATCGCCTGCCAGAACCCGCTCATTCACCGGCTTGCCAGTCAGCGGTGAAACCAGCTGCGGAAACTCCGGCACATCTTCGCCCGATGTCATGCCGGCCAACTGGATCGGACGGGGCGCATCGGGGCTGCGCGGACTGCCGAAACTGGCCAGGTGAAGCGGGCTTTCGAGGAATTGCTCTGCCTCTGGCGCCTTGAAGCCGAAATCCACCCGGTTCCATGCAGAAAGCTGGACCTGGCTGGAACGGGTGAGAAACTCTGTTTCCAGCAGCAGGTTCTGGTTCTCCAGGCGAACGATTTCGCGTTCGGCACGCACGACATCGGCGTGAACCGCGTTCACCTTCACATGCAGCAGCGCGTACAGCAGGATGCAGGTGCCAAGTGCGGCGATCCAGCCAATGCGACGGATGCGGCTTTGCGGTGTCATGCGACATCCTTTCGTGCGGGTGCACTGGTACGAACGGCGGCGCGCAGCGTGGAGGAGCGCGCCCTGGGGTTGCGGTCTATTTCAGCCTGCGAAGGGCGGATCGCTTTGGACAATTCGCCAAAGCGCGCGGTGGGAAGATCCTGCACATCGGGCAAATGGCGCGAGACGCGCGGGTTTGCATTCGCGGCATCACGCAGGAATTTCTTCACGATCCGGTCTTCCAGGGAATGGAAGCTGACGACTGCCAGCCGCCCGTTTTCACCCAGCAACTGCTCGGCACCCAGCAGGCCTTGCTCCAGCTCGTCCAGTTCGCCGTTCACATGGATGCGGATAGCCTGGAACGAGCGTGTTGCAGGGTCCTTCTTGTCCCCCGGACGATGGCCCAGTGCCTTGCGCACCACGGCCGCCAGTTCGCCCGTGGTGGACAGCGGACGTGCAGCAACGATGGCGCGAGCGACGCGGCGCGACTGACGTTCTTCTCCATATTGATAAAGAACGTCAGCAATATCCTTTTCCGCCGCTTCATTCACGAAATCGGCAGCATTGGGGCCGGACTGGCTCATCGTCATGTCGAGCGGCCCGTTGGTGGAAAAGGCAAAGCCGCGCTCTGCCTGATCCAGCTGCATCGAAGACACGCCGATATCCATGGCAATGCCATCAACCTGCGCAACGCCCACTTCCGCCATCGAGGCGGCCATCTCGGAAAATCGGCGCTGGTGCAGCACAAGCCGCGGCGGATTACCCTTGGTTTCGGCCCATTCACTTCCGGCAGCAATCGCATCAGGATCGCGATCGAACGCATGAACCGTGGCGCCGCGATCCAGAATGGCACGGGTGTAACCGCCCGCACCAAAGGTCGCGTCGATGATGACATCGCCAGGCTGAGGATCGAGCGCCTCGATCACTTCATCCAGCAGGACGGGGATATGGGGTGTGGTGCCGGTCATGACCGTTTCGCCTTGCCCGCCGCCTTGGCGCGCGTGTCTTCTGCCTCTGCCAGGCACAATTCGTACTGATCCTGCCAGCCGCCACCCATCTGGCCCAGCTGATCAAGATCCCACATCGTCAGGAACTGGCCGCCACCAAGGAAACAGATGTTCTCACCAATTCCGCCAACCTTGCAAAAACGCGCTGGCAGGATGAAGCGGCCGCTCTTGTCGAAGGGAACTTCAGTGAAGGTCCACATCTGGGTGGAACGCAGATCGCGATCAAAATCGAGGTCGCGGCGCACCGCGTTTTCCTCTTCCTTGTCCAGTATGTCCTCGAATGTGTCGGTGCGCGAAGGGCCAAAGGCAGTCAGGCAGGGATAGGTATGGTGCTTGGCGACGCACAGAACACCCTCGTCACCCAGCTCGGCAAAGACCTTGCGGAACAAAGGCGGCAGGACGAAGCGATCCTTTTCGCCGCGAAGCGAAAAGCCCTGCCCCCTGTATCCTGCTGGCCGCTGCGCCACGAGCGCTTACCCCTCGATGAATGTCCCCACACGCAGACACAACTCCTCCGCCGCAGGCCGCGCGTCAGCGCGACCCGGCCACCCCACACGAGGGGGGCGCAGCACGGGCTTTATGTCCGATGGAATCAATGGATAACGCGATAGGGCGCGGGATGGAAGGGGAAATTGCGGGAAATTGTGGGAGAAGCTACTAAGACTTTGTTTTTACTGGCTCGAATTTCCGCCCTCAACATGGTGCTGATGGTTGATAGCTTCGCGAGATTCCGCCGAATCCGGTACTTCTCGAACAGGTTTGGAGCCATCATCGGCATCAATTCCCGCGCGGTCCCCAAAATCCTCGAAAGTATTCGCTGCCAGCCATCGAAGCGCGCTTTCTTCGGAATCGGTGCGATCACCAATGTCCAGCATTGCCGCGTCTGCCACGATCATCGCCTGCCCCGATCCAAGCGCGCAGTGCGCCAGCAACCCCTCCCCGGTGATCGCGCAATCGTGTTGATCACCCAGCGGTCGCAATTCACCACGCAGGTTCACCGGCACTTTATCACCGAAGTGATCGACCGTATGCGGCCCGGCAGGCTGAGTGGGATCGAAAACCAGTTCCAGTCCCCAGTGGGAAAGGATCGGCGACAGCAGCGCCACATCCTGCGGACGGCGGCGATCACCAAGGTGGAAGCGGCTTTCGCCGGTCATCCGGGGATCGGCGAACAACAGCAGGGAACCGCCCCCCCGAACCCAGGCGTCAAGCGCGACATTCTCTTCGCCAGACAAGCCGCGTGGTTGCGCCATCAGAAGGTAGCGATGCCCCTCCAGCGCTTCTGCCGAAAGGTAATCGAGCGGCGCAAGGACGAAGCCTTCTTCCAGGACTGCGCGTGCCCAGTGGGATGGGGCATCGCCGGAAAGCAGTTCAGCGAAACCGTCCGCTTCACCCCAATAGATGGGAACTGTGCCCATCACGGCCAAATCAGGCCGGACCTCTTCAGCCTGCGCCAAAGTGGACATCGCGCCAAGCGCGACGGCGGAAAAAAGCCTATTCAGCAGGGTCATTGAGGCTTGGCGTTGGGGGCGGGACATCCTGGGTCGGCTGCATTCCGCTTTGCGTGGGCGTGCCCGTCGGTTCTGGCGGCAATTCGGGCACTACGCCCGCATCGGCCAACGGATCGCGCGGCGCCGCGCTTTCCGTTGGCTCCACCGTTGGGGCAGCTTCGGGCACGGATTCGGCCTCTGTCAGTTGTGCGCGACTGATCACCACGTCCGCCAGGCCCACCAGCAGCAGCATTGCGCCGATGCCGAATACACCAATCTGCACGCGATGGATGCGTTCGGAGCGCGTACCGGCCAGCGGAGCGGGTTCTTTCGCCGGGCTACGGGGCCGCAGGAAATCTCTGGGATCAAGTGCCATGTGCCGATTTTATTCCTGTGAAGCTGAACCTAGCCAGTCGAAAACCGGCAGGCCCTTTTCCTGCAACCATGCGGCGTTGTAGAGGGTGGAGAGATAGCGAAAGCCGGTGTCGCACAGGATTGTTGCAACGCGCGGATTTACCACACCGTCCGCCACCAGCTGCTTGCCCAGTGCGATCGCGCCCGCCACGTTTATACCGCTGGAAAGACCAAGGCAAAGCCCCTCCTCGCGCAGCAGGTGGGCGACCCAGTCCAGGCCTTCTTCGTCGCAGATGCGGAATTGGGTATCGATCGGCGCGCCTTCCAGATTGGCGGTGATACGCCCTTGCCCGATACCCTCCGCAACGGATGAACCCTTGGACGATAGCTCTCCGTTTTCGTAATAGCTGAACAATGCCGCGCCATGCGGATCGGTCAGGGCGATGCGGATGGTCTCGTCCTTCTCCTTCAGGCCCATGCCAACGCCCGCCAGCGTTCCGCCTGTGCCAACAGCGCAGGTGAAGCCGTGAACACGGCCTTCAAGCTGTTCCCATATTTCAGGTGCAGTACCCTCGATATGGGCACGGCGATTGGCGATGTTATCGAACTGGTTGGCCCACAATGCGTTGGGCGTTTCTTCGGCAATGCGGCGGCTGGTGTGAACGAAGTGATTGGGGTCCGCGAACTTGGTAGGCGGAACAGTCACAAGCTCCGCACCCAGGGCGCGCAGAGTGTCCATCTTTTCCTTGGACTGGTTGTCAGGCATGACGATAACCGTCTTGTAGCCCAGCGCATTGGCCACCAGCGCAATGCCGATGCCGGTATTGCCCGCAGTACCCTCCACCACGGTGCCGCCCGGCTTCAGCTCTCCGCGCGCCTCTGCATCGCGGATGATCCACAAGGCAGCGCGATCCTTTACGCTGGCACCGGGATTGGCGAATTCGCACTTGCCCCAGATTTCACACCCCGCAGCCTTGCTGGGGCCATCCAGAAGGACGAGTGGCGTGTTGCCAATAAGATCGAGCGTCGATGTGCGAGCGGACATGTTTTTCATGCCTGCAGAGTTAGGATGCGCCGGGCCTCAGCGCAACGCGAGAAGCCCTTGGCGCTGCAAAACTCAATCTTCTTCGGCGATCCGCACCTTCAAGCCGTCAAGTTCGGCGGTGAAGGGAATCTGGCACGAAAGACGTGAGTTTTCGCTGCGATGATCGCTGGAATCGAGAAGGTCGTCCTCGTCCTCGCCCATTTCAGGCAGCTTGTCCTTGAAGGCAGGGTCCACGATCACATGGCAGGTAGCGCAGGAGCAGCAGCCGCCGCACAGTGCCAGCAGTTCGTCAAAGCCGTTGTCGCGGATAGCTTCCATCACCGTCAGGCCTTCGGCAGCTTCGACAGTGGTTTCCTCGCCGGAGCGGTTCGTGACGTTGAGTGTTGGCATGGGTGTGCAATTCCTCTGGTGATCGGACGCCGCGCTGCTAGGCAATCCCCACAAGATTAGCAAGGGAACAGGCGATGGGACTGACGGTGCAGCAGATCAAGACAGGACTGGATGAAGTCGCCAGCCGCGAACCGAAGATCGCCCGCGCGCTTGAAATTGCCGGCTATCCGGAGCCTCGGATCCGGGAAACCGGATACAAAACCCTGCTGCGCACTATCGTGGGGCAGCAGGTATCCGTCGCGGCGGCCAGTTCGATGTGGAACAAACTGGAAGCGGAACTGGGAGGGGGCTTTGCTCCGCCCGATTTGCTGGAGCGCGATTTCGACACCTTGCGCGCCTGCGGCCTTTCCCGGCAGAAACAGGGCTATGCCAGATCCTTGTGCGAATTGGTGATGGCGGGCGAAGTTGATTTCGATAATCTGTCATCCGATGATGAGGAAGCAATGACCGAACTGACCAAGATCAAGGGCGTGGGGCGCTGGTCAGCCGAAATCTACCTGCTGTTTGCAGAGGGTCGTCCGGACATCTGGCCTGCGGGAGACCTGGCGGTGATGGCGGGCATCGGCAAAATATTGGGTCTGGAAGAACGGCCCGACGAAAAGGCCACCCGCGCTCTGGCAGAGCCGTGGCGTCCGCATCGCGGGGCGACAGCTATCTTCACATGGCATTGCTATAACAATTCGGCATTGTAGCCGAATTTGCTTAAGACGCGCCCCGGATTGGGAGGCCACGCTCAGTGCTTGCCAACACTGATTCCAAGAGTGTCGTGGCACGATGACACGGTAGCCTGTCGGCTACGCCGCGACAGTCACCGGCATCATCAGGCGCTGACGGACGAACGTAGAAAACCCGGTGCGCTGGTTCTGGATGCATCCGCCGACCCGTTGTTTTCGCAGGTCGCGCGCCCTACCTGTCTGGGCAACAACTTTCGGGAGATCACATGACTGCCAACACCGCCGCCAGCCGCGTATCCGACACCCCTTTGATCCCGCGCGATCATCTGTTCGGAAACCCCACCCGCTCGCAGGGGAAGATCAGTCCGGATGGCAATTGGGTCAGCTGGATGGCACCGTGGGAAGGCGTGATGAACGTGTTCATGGCACCTGCCGGCGATCCCGATAATCCCCGCCGCATGACCAGCGCGACCGATCGGCCAATCCCCTCCTACTCATGGTCGCCCGACAGCCAGAGCCTGCTGTATGTGCGCGACAAGGAAGGCGACGAGAACTACCTTCTCTATCAGGTCGGCATTACCGAAGGTGCGGAGGAAAAATGTCTTACCCCGTTCGAAAACACCCGCGCACAGGTTGTGGGCTTTTCCAACACCATCAAGGATCGCCTGCTGGTGGGTCTTAACAACCGCGACGCGCGCTTCCACGATGTGCACATGCTGAACCTGAAAACGGGTAAGCTGGAAC
>JBASBA010000494.1:0-1861 GCA_049650885.1 Alteraurantiacibacter sp.
CCTTTATCGACACCAATATACTTGGCACCAACAGCCTGCTGAAGGCGGCGCGCAAGGTGTGGCTGGACGAGGGCACCGGGCGCGAGCATCGCTTCCACCACATTTCGACGGACGAGGTTTATGGCTCGCTTGGCCCGGAAGATCCGGCCTTCAGCGAGACGACGCAATATCAGCCAAACTCGCCCTACTCGGCGTCCAAGGCATCTTCGGACCATCTGGTGCGCGCCTATCACCATACCTACGGGCTGGAAGTGACGACGAGCAATTGTTCCAACAATTACGGGCCGTATCAATATCCCGAGAAACTGATCCCGCTGTTCCTGCTGAACGCGCTGCACGGGCGCGACCTGCCGATCTATGGCGATGGCATGAACGTGCGTGACTGGCTGCACGTGGAAGATCACTGCCGCGGGATCGAGGCGTGCCTTGCAAAAGGCCAGCCGGGCGAGACCTACAATATCGGCGGCGGCGCGGAACTGCCCAACATGGAAGCGATCGACACGATCTGCGCCGAGGTAGACCGCGCCTTTGCCGAGATCGACGGCCTTGCGACGCGCTACCCCGATGCGCCCGCCGCCCGTGGCAAGCCGACCAGCGAGCTGAAAACCTTCGTCACCGACCGCCAGGGCCATGACCGCCGCTACGCCATTGACGAGACCAAGGCCCGCGAAGAACTGGGCTACGCACCCCAGCAGACTTTCGATCAGGGCCTGCGTCAGACCCTGCGCTGGTATCTGGATCGTGAAGACTGGTGGCAGCCGCTACTCTCAGAAACACGCTGAGATAAGTCGGGTGGCGCATTTCGCGAACAACATTCACAGGCATGACAAGCAGCGGCTACCTGCGCGTCTGCAAGCCGTGGCGCGGCCGAAGTGAGTACCGCTGAGGCCAGAGCGGAACCGGGAACGGTGGCAGGGGGCCCCCCGCCGGGAAATACACCTGTGCGCAACCCCCTGATCGGTCAGCCGATTGCGGAATACCTTGGCGGGCGGGACAACCATTTCAATCTCATCCGGCTGGTCGCGGCGCTGGCCGTACTCGTTTCGCACTCCTTCGCCATCGTAACGGGCAATGTCGAAATTGAACCGCTTCGGGAATCCACCGGCGCCTCGCTCGGCTTTTATTCAGTGGGTATATTCTTCGGAATCTCTGGCCTTCTGATCGCGCGCAGTTTTGATCGCCGCAAGTCAATCTGGCATTTCAGCGTGTCGCGCGTCCTGCGATTATGGCCCGCCCTGGTTCTCGTTCTGTTGCTCAGCATGCTCGTACTCGGCCCCATCATGACGAGCCGTACGGTTGAAGAATACTTCGCCGATCCGCTCGCCTGGATCTATGTGCCCTCCAACCTCAGCCTGGCTTTTCGCAGCGATGCGCTACCCGGCGTCTTCATCGACAACCCGCTCGGCTTCGCCATTAACGGCTCACTATGGACCCTGTTCTACGAGGTCGTTTGCTATGGCGGCGTCGTAGCAACAGGGCTGATCGGGCTGCTGAGTATGCCGCGCCTGTTTGCGGTTTTCCTCGCGCTGGTGTTTGCCGGTCACTTCGCTTCTGTCCTGTACGAGCCTTCGGGCGGGCTGCTGCATCGCCTTGATCTTCTCGGACAGCTCGGCCTGCCCTTTGCCATTGGCATGGCGGCCTATGGGGGGCGAGACCATTTCAGGCACGGCCCGGCGGTTGCGCTGATCTTGTGGATCATGGCCGCGGTCCTCGTGCAGACCCCGTTTCTACCCCCGGCCATCATGGTGGCTTTGGTATATACCGTTCTCTGGCTGGCGCTTGTGCCGAAGGGGCCGCTTCTCAAGTTCAACCGCGTGGGGGACTATTCCTACGGCATCTACATCTATGCCTTTCCTATTCA
>JBASBA010000495.1:0-4676 GCA_049650885.1 Alteraurantiacibacter sp.
AAAGGACACTGACCTGCTATGGCAGGTTTCGACCCACAAATGGACGTTCAAGACCTTCGATCTTGATCCCGAAACCTGCCATTGCCTCTTCCGATAGTGGCTGTGCTTTCCCTGTTATCAGTTCCGACTTGTCGATCGAACGGGTGTAGTCCTAATTACGGGACCTGGCTCGCCTTCCCAGCTTTTTCTCATTCTCTCGCGAGTCCTTTCCGTGTGCGCCTGCAGGCTCTCGTCACACCATTGCCGAAGAGCACTTTGGCCACGCGTGTTTCTCCAAGTTGCGAACTCGTTCCAAACGATGTCTTGGACGACACAGAGCCGCGGATTGTAAGTCCTCTCAATGGTCTCGTCATAAAAGAATAGACGCGTTCCATCGTCCAGACCAGCCACTCCCATCTTTTTGTCGAATGGGAAAAGGGCCATGCTGCTCACAATCCGTCGCTCACCCGCAACTAGGTCAAGCGCCTTCTCAACATCGAATTCTGAGTTGTCACCGTCTGGCAGTTCGACCAGCCATGCCTTCCCGCCATCAGGCGTGGTTGTTTCGCGAAAGATCGAGTATCCAGACTTCGCTAGCTGCTCATCAAAGCGGGCGCGTTGCTCCACGTCGATTTGCTGCTGATTGCATTCGTGGTCTCGCCAGTCGGCCACGAAATCCTCGAACTTCGCTACTCGGAGTGGGATGCTGGGCTTCCTGATCACAACGATGCGGCAAATGGCAACGACTTCAGCGCCACCCTTCATAGCCACGCTTGCCCAAGGATCATGGCCGTCGGCACCTGGATAAGGTCCGAGGAACGGCGCAATAAAGAACACGCCGCCGCCAGGGCTCATGGCAGCAGATAAGAGATATTCGCCTCGCGGACCTATTTGAGCGGAATACGACACCGCCTCGATTCCCATGTCTTCCGCAGCAATCCGGGCATTCTCCTCTAATTGATCGCGCAGCGGTCTGAGACGCCCCATCCGTGGATTTGGATCAGCGACTTCGGCAGTCGGAACGACTACATCGACACTTTCGTAGGTTACGCCATCCTCCGCGCGGACTGCACATCCCGGAGTCGCAAACATTGCAGTCGCCAACGCGTAATGTGTCAATTTCCGGACGCTATGAACCAACTTGATACACCCTTCGATGAGCTTGAGGAGCCCAGCCTATACGAAAGATGTAAAGAAACTTAGGCCCGTCTATCAATCCCATGGAGACCGCCAATGTGCGTCAATGTGCAAGACAAGCGCGCGGCTCTTGTTGCTTCAGGTACGAGAGGATTGAATCGAAAAAGTCCGAACGTCAGCTCTGTTAGGCAATCTGCCAGAAGCTGACCGTCCGCCTCCCACCCATTCTCGGACATTGCATTTGGCGCATTCCAACCTGTGTTTGCCATGATGCTACCGGCATGGAGCGTCTGGCTCACGTTAGGATGACGACCGCGGGCCATTCGAAAGAGGAGGGGGAAGGGGTGTGCTGTGGATCAGCATATCAGGAGAAAACCCATGTACCCCGCAACCATTCGACCAAGCATCAGTGCCGACACGATCACCAAGGTCACGCGCCTGTTCAACGGCAGTATCGACGATATCGTGAACGAACTGCTGCAGAACGCCCGCCGGGCGGGCGCCACCGCTATCGTAATATCACACACGAAAGCCGATATCGGCATGCACCTCACCATCGCCGACGATGGAACGGGCGTAGCCGATCCGGCGCAGATGCTCGCTCTTGGCGAATCAGGATGGGACAGCGCGATCGCCGCGCGTGAAGATCCTGCCGGCATGGGCGTATTCAGCCTTGCCGGGACAGACGTGACGAGCACCTCGCGCGCGACCGATCAGCCAATAGGCTGGTCGGCTAATATCCGGGAGAACGAATGGACCGGAGAGGCCGACATAACGGTGGTCGACGAGAGCCGACCGGTCGGAACCACCATCACCGTCCATCTTCCGCTCGGCGGTCCGGCACTCGTCGCCAAAGCGGTCGAGGAAGCTGCGGCACACTATCCGCTGCCTGTCACCCTGAACGGCGTCTTCGCGAAGCAGGCCGATTTTCTCGAAGGGGCGAAGTTCATCGGCGAATGGTGCGGGAGCCGGATCGGCGTTTTCACCGGAAGGCCGTGGTCGAAGGACAATACCGTCAATTTCCACGGCCTGACCGTGACGAAGCTGCTGTGCGAAATAAAAGAGACGTTCCAGGGCGAGCAGTTCTACGCCAAGCTGGATATCGGCAATACGCCGGACCTCAAGCTGGTCCTGCCAGCGCGCAAGGAGTTCGTAGAAAACGAAGCCCTCGATGCTCTGAAGGAAGCGTGCGCGCGCACGATCTTCGAGGCCACCGCCGAGCGCGGGACGCACACGCTTTCCCATTCCGACTGGTTGCGGGCACGCGATCTGGGCGTGGAGCTGCCTGAAGCTCACCCGGTACTCTATCGCTGGAGGCCGAACGTAGCCGACGAACATGGCGGCGAAGTTGGCGAACCCATCGAGGCCGGACATGGTCCCCTAATCCGCGGCCCCGACTTCGAAGCGGCGATGGCACAGCCCTTCGCGCGCGCGATCGAGGGCGATCCGTTCGCTGACCGGCTTGTCGAGCGGCACGCCTTCTACGAAGGCTACGAATGGTACGATGCGCTACCGGTGGTGTCGGATGCCTGGTTCGATATCAAATCCGGTGAACAGGATTACCGGATAAAGGAAGGCACCTGCAACCCGAACATGGAAGCCCATATCGAGGCCCACAGCATCACGCTCAGCTGCGTCAGCGAGCATGACGGCAAGCGCGAAATGCATAGTTTCGCCACCGACGTCGCTTTGATCGAGGACAGCGATATGTGGTTCGGCGCCCTAGACAATGTCAGGATTGCGTGGACCAAATCCGAGACGCTTACGCCGGATATACTGATCTTGCTCCTGGACGATGCGCTGTTCTGTTCGAGCGACGACAGCGAATGCGATTCATGGGACACCCAGCACGACCGGTTCGAGCGCGACGCGCAGAAACTTGCAACCGAGATACTGCTCGGCGAGGACGCGGCGATCTGCGGCCAGTTCCGCGAGGCGGTCGCTCGGCTTAACTGGCTCATTCCGCCCGAACGCAACATTTTCATCGAAATGGTAGGTGGAGCCATCGACGTTCGCATCGAGGCTGAAGAGGTGGCGGCATGAGCGCGCACACCGAAACGGCGTTGAGCCGTACAGAGACCATCGCCCGGCTCAACGATACCGCGCGGCAGGGGCGCGATCGACAGTGCAGGATGTTCTTTACAACCAACCTGCTAGACAGACTGGGCGATCGGTCCTTTGCAGCGGATATCACCGCACAGCGCAGGATCATGCGAGCCATGAAGGATTGCGCGTTCGCCGATGACAGCCCGGAACGCGATCTTGCGATCTTCGAGGTGGGAGAACAGCGTGTCATGATGAAGATCGACTATTTCGACACCACGCTGGAATGGGGTTCTGATGATCCCGCCGACGCATCGATCACCCGCCGGATGATTACGCTGATGGCACCGGAGGACTATTGATGAGCCGCCATGACGTTCCATTGAAAGCCGGAAGCGGCATGAGCAAGGCACAGGTCGGTTGGGACAGGCCGCTCGCGACATTCTACGTGCAGATCTTCGAGACACGCGGCGATGAAGATGTGCCTGTCATCTGGATGGGCACCGACTATGCCGAGCTGCCGAAGGCGGCCGATGCCATTGCGCTGTTGAAGCCGCATTGCGACATTCCCTACGGCCTGTCGGGATCGCTGGAGATCGACAGGATGGGCACATTGGCCAGTCCCGACGGTCCGGCACAGAAAAGCGGTCACGACTTCATCCGCCGAATGCGGGGCAAGCCCCCGCTTCGCTGAGTTCGAAACTGCGGTTTCTTCGACCGTTCCGGAGCCCATCACCTTCACCGCTGAACCGGTGACGCGCCGCCCGGTGGGGCTGGCGCGGAAGCGCGGCGATGCGCGCTGCCGGGCGAAGGCCCGGGGGAGGAGGGGGAAGGGATGGGGGGAGCTTCGACAGGGTGTCGAGGCCAATCAGGAGAAGCACAATGAACATCGGCAATCTGAAAAGCAACGACGACGGCGTTATCATCGGCCGCATCACGACCATGGCATTCAGCGCGGTGGTTGCGCTACGCGAGGTCAACTCCAGCAACGAGCGGGCACCGTCCCACGATATCATGGGCCTGTCGGCCGATGGTCGCAACTGGGTCAAGGTCGGCGCGGTGTGGCAGTACGCATCGAACGAGACGGGTGAGGAGTTCCTGTCGGGCCGGATCGACGATCCCAGCCTCGAAAAGCCGCTCGAGCTCGCAATGTTCCGCCAGGATGATGGCAGCTACAACGTGGCATGGCGCCGCCCGCAGACCAAGCGTTCGGTGCCCAAGGCGCAGACCGACGAAAGCGGCCTTCCGCCCATGCCCCCGGCAGGCGACAGCAGCCCGGCCGATACCGGCAACGGTCCGGTGAACGGCGGCGGCGACGGTCTGGGTGCCAGCACCGCTCCGCAATCCAAGGGCAAAGCCAATGCCAAGGGCAAGGAGAAGGAAACAGCCGACGCGTGAACGAATGGGGGCTGGCTGCATACGCAGCCGGCCCTTCTTCTTGATAACTCGCATTTTTTGAGCCGCAGGCATATTTGACTGGATAGTGTGCAGCCGATGCACTATATTCAGCATATAAG
>JBASBA010000496.1:0-4896 GCA_049650885.1 Alteraurantiacibacter sp.
GGCATCAGTACCAGCGCCGCCCACAGCGCCACCAGAGCCAGCACCACAAGGCCCGCATTGCGCAGGCCGCGCTTCTCTTCCCTCGTGATGGCCGTTTGCGGCGCGCCATCGTCCACCGCATTGGCGGCAGAGCCATCAAGCGCGTAGGTGGACAGGCGCGGCTCGATGACACGGTCTGTCACATACCAGATCACCGGCATGTAGATTACCGTCATCGCCGCGATGAAGAACCAGTTGCCAGCGATATTGGCCGTCCAGTCGCCGAACACGGTTTGCACGCTGGCCTCTGTAATGCCCAGCAGCAGGGCATCCAGCTGACCCGGCAGCAGGTTGGCGGAGAAGCCGCCCGAAACGGCAGCAAAGCTGGCGGCAATGCCCACCAGCGGGTGCCGACCGGCGGCGTGATAGACGATGCCGGCCAGCGGGATCATGACAACGAATGCGGCGTCCGCAGCGTGATTGCCCATCATGGAAATCAGCGCGACGGCGGGCGTCAGCCAGAAGCTGGAAACCCTTGCCATGCTGGCCCGCATCGCGGTGGCGAACAGGCCGGACCGTTCTGCCACGCCCGCCCCCAGCATCACGGTGAGAACGTAACCGAGCGGCGGGAAGTGGGTGAACGTCTCCGGCATCTGCGTGAGCAGGCGGCGGATGTTTGCGCCCGACAGCAGGCTTTCCACCGCGATGATGCGATAGGTGCCGGTATCGGGTTCGATTTCTGCCGGGTGCGGTGCCGACCAGCCCGCCCATGCGGCCACCACCGAAATTCCCACCAGTGCCAGGATGAACCATAGGAACAGGAACACCGGATCGGGCAAGCGATTGCCTGTCCTCTCTATCCAGCCAAGGATACCGCCCTGTGATTGCACCACCGTTGCTGCGCTCATTCCCGATCCCCGTTTTTCCCGGTGATGCAGCATGACGGCAAGGCGGGCACTTTACCAGAGCCTCGATAAGCCCCATCTACGCGCCAATGAGTGAAACCATCCTGCTGGCAGCGATCCTGATCCCGTGCCTGATCGTCGCCATCGTCTTCCACGAAGTTGCGCACGGCTGGGTCGCGCTGATGCTGGGCGACCCTACGGCAAAGGAACAGCGGCGCCTGTCGCTGAACCCTGTCCGCCATGTGGACCCCGTCGGCACGCTGCTGGTGCCCGGCGGTCTGGCACTGGCAGGGCTGCCGGTGTTCGGCTGGGCCAAGCCGGTGCCGGTGATAAAGCAGCGGCTGAACAATCCGCGCTATGGCATGATGGCCGTCGCTGCCGCCGGACCGATGACCAACTTCATCCTCGCGCTGATCGGGGCGATCGTGCTGGGCTTGATGCTCCTGCTGTTTCCGGCAGACGTTGCGCCGCCGCAATGG
This sequence comes from Alteraurantiacibacter sp., assembly GCA_049650885.1. Taxonomy (GTDB): domain Bacteria; phylum Pseudomonadota; class Alphaproteobacteria; order Sphingomonadales; family Sphingomonadaceae; genus Alteraurantiacibacter. The sequence goes on from JBASBA010000496.1 coordinate 1,364, forward strand.
CTGGGAGACGCGGCCTATTATTTCATCGCGATCAACGTGTTCCTGGCCTTGTTCAACCTGTTGCCGATCCCGCCGTTTGACGGTTCGCATATTGTCGAAGGGCTGCTGCCGCCATCTGCCGCGCGCGTGTATAACAAGGTGCGACCATTCGGATTTCCGCTATTGTTCATTCTGTTGCTGGTGGTGCCCTATGTTTTCCCGGAGGCGAATATCATCGAGAATGTCGTATTCCCACCTGTCGAGTGGGCGATGAACCAGTACCTCTCCGTGGCTGATTGGGTATCCGGTGGCTGATAAACTCCCCGCGCACGGCTGGATCATCCTCGATAAGCCGGTGGGCCTCGGCTCCACGCAGGCTGTAGGCGCGATGAAGCGCAACTTGCGCGAAGGCGGCTATCCCAAGGTGAAGGTGGGCCACGGCGGCACGCTGGACCCTTTGGCAGAAGGCGTGCTGCCCATCGCACTGGGGGAGGCGACCAAGCTGTCTGGCCGCTTGCTGGACAGCGACAAGATCTACGAATTCACCATCCAGTTTGGTGCGGAAACCGATACGCTGGATAGCGAAGGGGAAATCACCGCGACGACGGACCGTCGCCCTCCGCGCGCCGCCATAGGAGCGATCTGCGAGCATTTTACCGGCGAGATCGAACAGGTGCCGCCCAAATACTCGGCGTTGAAGATCGATGGCAGGCGCGCCTACGATCTGGCCCGCGCGGGCGAAGATGTGGAAATGAAAACGCGGCGCGTGACGATCCACTCGCTGACAACATTGGGCGGGGCATCGGACGAGTCGCTGGATTCGGCCTTTGCCACCACGCTTGGCCGGCCCGATCCTTATGATCCGCAGGCCCCGCTGGAACTGGCGGACAGCGCCACGCTGATCGCCCATGTCAGCAAGGGCACCTATATCCGCAGTCTGGCGCGCGATATTGCCCACGCCCTTGGCACGCTGGGTCACGTTACCTATCTAAGGCGTACGAAGGCCGGGCCCTTCAGCGAAAATCAGGCGATTTCGCTGGACAAACTGAACGAAATCGGTAACGGCGCGCCACTTCAAGACCACCTCCTGCCACTGGAGGCGGGGCTGGACGGTATCCCGGCCCTCGCTCTCAATCCGGATAGTGCGCAGGCGGCCCGACAGGGCCGGGTCGTTTCCGGATTGCCCCATCCCGACGGGCTATACTTTGCCAGGCTGGAGGATACTCCGGTGGCATTGGTGGAACTTGACGGGGGCACGATGAAGGTCGTGCGGGGTTTCAATATCTAAGGATACTGCGAAAGGTTACAGAACGAATGACAATTACCGCAGAACGCAAGCAGGAAGTTATCGCAGACAACGCCCAGAACAAGGGCGACACCGGTTCTCCGGAAGTGCAGGTAGCCATCCTGACAGAGCGTATCCGCAACCTGACCGACCACTTCAAGGCCAACCACAAGGATAACCATTCGCGTCGTGGCCTGCTCAAGATGGTCAACAAGCGTCGTAGCCTCCTGGCCTATCTGAAGAAGACGGACCTTGATCGTTACAACGCACTGATCAAGAAGCTTGGTCTGCGTAAATAAGAGTTTCCCGGAGGGGCGGCTGCAAAGGCCGCCCCTTCGTCTATCTGCGTCCCGTCACATTAGGGGCGCAATTGAAATGGCATCCTTCACAATGCGGTGAAGGGGCCGGGGGCCGCAAAGGCTTCGCACCGGACCGGGACGGATTACCCGGAACAAGTAGGCCCCGCGATGCAATGTGGCAGGCGGGTTCAGAAGGATAATCAATGTTCGACACGAAAACTGTATCGCTGGAGTGGGGCGGGAAAACCCTCACTCTGGAAACCGGCCGTATTGCCCGTCAGGCCGACGGCGCCGTACTGGCTACTTATGGTGAGACGGTGGTGCTTTGCGCCGTAACCGCCGCCAAGAGTGTACGCGAGGGGCAGGACTTCTTCCCGCTCACCGTTCACTACCAGGAAAAATTCTCTGCCGCGGGCCGTATCCCCGGGGGTTTCTTCAAGCGCGAAGGCCGCGCTACGGAGAAGGAAACGCTTACTTCCCGCCTGATCGATCGCCCTGTGCGCCCGCTCTTCCCGGAAGGTTTCTATAACGAAATCAACGTGATCTGCCAGGTCCTCTCCTATGATGGCGAGACCGAGCCTGATATCGTTGCCATGATCGCCGCTTCTGCTGCGCTCACCATTTCCGGCGTGCCCTTCATGGGTCCGATCGGCGGCGCGCGCGTCGGCTTCGTCGATGGCGAATATGTGCTGAACCCCAGCGTTTCCGACATCTTCGAAGAAGGCCGTCTCGATCTCGTCGTGGCTGCCACGAACGATGCCGTGATGATGGTGGAATCCGAAGCCAAGGAACTCACCGAAGAGGAAATGCTCGGCGCGGTCATGTTCGCTCATGAGGAAAGCCGCAAGGTTATCGGTGCGATCATCGAATTGGCGGAGCAGGCTGCAAAGGATCCGTGGGAAGTCGATATTTCCGACGACACCACCGCGATCAAGGAACAGCTTCGCGGCGTAGTGGGTGATGATATCGCCGCTGCCTACAAGCTGACCGACAAGAGCCAGCGTTCGGATGCACTCAACAGTGCCCGCGCAAAGGCCAAGGAAGCCTTCGCCGATCAGGAACCGCAGACCCAGATGGTCGCCAACAAGGCGGTGAAGAAGCTGGAAGCTGACATCGTGCGCGGTGCCATCCTGAAGGACGGCCAGCGTATCGACGGCCGCAAGCTCGACCAGGTTCGCCCGATCGAGGCGATGGTTGGCCTGCTGCCGCGTACCCACGGTTCGGCGCTGTTCACGCGCGGTGAAACGCAGGCAATCTGCACTACCACGCTGGGCACCAAGGATGCAGAACAGATGATCGACGGGCTGGAAGGCCTTTCGTACAACAACTTCATGCTGCACTATAACTTCCCGCCCTATTCGGTCGGTGAAGTGGGTCGCTTCGGCTTTACCAGCCGCCGCGAAACCGGCCACGGCAAGCTGGCATGGCGTGCGCTGCACCCCGTGCTGCCAAGCCATGAGGATTTCCCTTACACCATCCGTATCCTGTCCGACATCACCGAGTCTAACGGATCGTCCTCCATGGCGACCGTTTGCGGTGGCTGCCTTGCCATGATGGACGCCGGTGTTCCCATCGAACGCCCGGTTTCCGGCATCGCGATGGGCCTGATCCTGGAAGGCGACAATTTCGCCGTCCTGTCCGACATTCTGGGTGACGAAGATCACCTTGGTGACATGGACTTCAAGGTGGCCGGTTCGGAGAAGGGTATCACCTCGCTCCAGATGGACATCAAGGTTGCCGGCATCACCAAGGAAATCATGGCCAGCGCACTGGAGCAGGCCAAGGGCGGCCGTGCGCACATCCTTCAGAAGATGAACGATGCGCTTTCCGGTTCGCGTGGTGAAGTTTCCAAGCACGCACCGCGTATCGAAACGATGCAGATCGACAAGTCGAAGATCCGCGACGTTATCGGCACCGGCGGCAAGGTTATCCGCGAGATCGTGGCCGAAACCGGCGCCAAGGTCGATATC
>JBASBA010000497.1:0-1618 GCA_049650885.1 Alteraurantiacibacter sp.
CTTCCAGCCGGGGTTTTGTCTCGATGGTGAAGCGCTCCCCGCGAAACTCTTCGGTCATAGCGTCTCGCACCGGGAGCTTGCAAAGCCGCGCGAACCAGTTTCACGCCAACCGCGCGAGGCTTCTGCCGGTCACCGCCTGAACCACAACGCCATCATCGACTGAGGTGGTCTCGCCTTCTTGGACAGGTTGGCGGCTGAGTTAAGCTAATCCCCGGATGTGATTATGCCGCCAGTCTGGTCAGCAGTTGTAATAGGTGATCCATCGTCGGAGACCAGCGCGCAGCTCCGAGCCGGTCTCGAAGGCGTGGAGGTAGACGCATTCGTATTTGAGAGATCGCCACAGTCGCTCGATGAAGACGTTGTCCATCCAGCGGCCTCGGCCATCCATGCTGATGCGCACCTCGGCGTCGCGCAACATGCTGGTGAAGGCGAAGCTGGTGAACTGGCTACCCTGATCCGTGTTGACCCGAAGGGCGACGGCCGCAGGGCGTAACATTTCGGGGCGGCCGAAGCGTGCCAGCGCATCCTCCAGAGCCGCTACGCAGAAGCCGGCATCCATCGTGTTCGACAGCCGCCCGATGCGTTCTGGGCCAACACCTTGCGGGTCGCCCAGTCCATCACCGCAACCAGATAGAGGAAGCCCCGCCGCATAGGGATGTAGGTCACATCTGCACACCAGACATGGTTGGGCCGGTCGATCGCCAGCTTGCGCAGCAGATAGGGGTAGACCCGGTGCTGCGGAGTGGGATCGCTCGTGCGCGGCCGCTGGTAAATCGGCGACAAGCCCATCTTTGCCATCAGGCGCCTCACACGCCGTCGACCAACATCATGGCCGCCCCTGCGCAAGTGTCGGACCATCTGCCGACTGCCATACCACGGCATGTCGAGGAACGCCGCGTCGATCACCCGCATCAGCGCCAGCGTCTCCTCGCTCTCCGGCATCGGCACATAATAATAGGAAGACCGGCTGATCGACAGCAGCCGGCATTGCGCCGCGACCGACAGCCGGTGGTGAGCAGGTTCGATCATCGATCGCCTCCGGGCCACGCTCATCGACCGGAGGCTCTGGCCAAAAAATCCCGCTCCACGACCAACTGACCGATCTTGGCATGCAGCTTCTCGACCTCGGCCTCGCTGGCTGCCTTGGCCTCATCGCTTGCCCCGCAGAACGTGCCTGCCATCCCTTCGACCGCCTGCCGCTTCCACGCTGCGATCATCGTGTGGTGGATACCATGCTTGGCAGCCAGCTCAGCCAGCGTCAGCTCGCCCCGGATCGCCTCCAGCGCCACCCGCGCCTTGAAATCTGCGCTGTAGCGCTTCCTCGTCTTCTTCATCCCGTCCATTCCTTCAGGCCGGAATTAGCTTAACACCCTGTCCGAATTTGCGGGACCACCTCAGTGTTCTGACGATGGACAATCTTGCCATTCACCACCATGTGCCTACATTGGGCGGCGAAAGGACTCCGAACGAGTATGAGCGACAATCGCGAGCCGGAATCCGGCGGCAATCCCTGGATGAAGAGCCTGATGATCTGGGGCGGGATATTCCTCGCCCTGCTTCTGGTTGTGTCGATGTTCGGCGGTGCGGGCGAGAATTCGGGCACGCAGATCAGCTATTC
>JBASBA010000498.1:0-2023 GCA_049650885.1 Alteraurantiacibacter sp.
GCCGCCCTCTCAGAGCGCGTCACCCATTTCCGGCCATAGCTCTGGCCATCCCCTACCGTGGGTCAAAGGGATCGCTGGATCTGCTTATCCCCTTCCGGGACATTGCTGCGCAATGCCCTGCCGGGCAACGGACAGCACCGGCATCAAGGCGGAGGGCGAAGGCGAGTGGCACGCCCGAAAGCATGGCGGTGCGAAACGCCGCCTGTGGCGCAAGATCCATATCGGTGTCGATGAACGGACGCTCGAAATCCGCGCCATTGAGGTCACCGGTAGCAGGGTTGGCGATGCACCGATGCTTCCCGAGTTGCTGGATCAGATCCCGGCGGACGTCGAGATCGGATCGGTCACCGCGGATAGTGCATACGACACGCGCAAGTGCCACGACGCCGTCGCAGATCGAGGCGCATACGCCGTCATTCCACCGCGCAAAAACGCAAAGCCCTGGAAGCCTACGACCGCCGGCGCCATCGCCAGGAGCGAGGCCCTCCGCACTGCGAAATACCTCGGCCGCGCCATCTGGCGACAGTGGAGCGGGTACCACCGCCGAAGCCGGGCCGCCGTGCTGAACGGCTACACCGCGCTCGGAATACCTGTCACCAAGCCCATGGGATAAGTCCGTCCGGGGTAAGCATCTGTCTTGAATCGCAAGACCGACCGTTCCCGCATCAGGCAAAAAATGGCCGCTACCGCATTTTACGGGGGCGTCGGCGACCAGGTTCGATCCTCGGTGAGCAGCGCGTTGGCCAGTATGAGTAGTTTCCGCATGACGGCCGTGATCGCGACCTTAAACGGTTTACCAATTTGGCGGAGCCGCTCGTAGAACGCCTTGAGACATGGGTTCCACCGCACCGCGACCGTGGCCGCCATGTAGAGGACGTTGCGCACTGCAACACGCCCTCCGCGGATCATTTTTCGCCCGCGCAACGTGCCGGAATCCCTGTTCATGGGTGCCACGCCTGCAAGGGCAGAGACCTCGGCAGCGTTGGCCGCACCCAACTCCTGCATATCAGACAGAAGCGTTGCTGCCGTCGTCGGACCGATGCCAGGGATCGACGTCAAGATGTCGAAACGCCGGGCGATCTGCCGCTCCGCCCGAACGAGGACCCTCAGTTCGGCATCGAGAGCCTTGCATTGACGCCTGCAAAGCTTGATCCGCTCGTCGACCTGATCCCTGACCAGATCGAGCGAAGCCTGCGATCTTCGGCTTTCCAAGGCGAGGCGCTCCCGGACCATCTGCCGTCGTGCAACGGTCATTTCCGTGATCCGTGCCATCGCACTGGACGGCGGATCAGTCGGAGCTGGCTCCATTACGGCAGCGAACCGGGCAAGAACCTCCGCGTCGATCTCGTCGGTCTTGGCAAGACGGCCGAGAACATCTGCAAAACGTCGGGATCGATATGGATTGATGACCGCGACTGGAACATCAGCAGCGTGCAGACAGACATGCGCCGCACGATGGTATCGCCCCGTCGCCTCCAGAACCATCAGCTTGGCCGCAACTGCCAGGCAGCGCGTTCGGAGCCTGTGAATTCCGGCCGTATCGTTCTCGACCCGGAGCCGTTCCCCGCCGGGGTGCAGGAACACGTCGAGCCAATCCTTGCTGACATCAATGCCGACCACGACGGAAGCTAGACTGCTGCTATGAGGCTTTGCCTTTCCTCTTATACGGGACATCGAGGACTCCCCTTCATCTGTTCAGGACCAAAACCGGTAACGGGGACCGACCCAGCTTTCCCACGGCCCTGAAACGCCTAGGGGAACTACGGCCCGATCCCCACCCAGACATCCCACATCGCAGGCGCTCCGGGGAGACGTTCCGCGAACGGCGACGTCTCGTCGGGAAAGATAAGAGGGGAAGTCATGCCGCTAGACGATTTGCGCAACATGTATAACCGCCCCATGCGCAAGAGGGATCTTCGAAGCTTGGTCTGACGCGCCGTCGGGTGCTGACATGTATCCGGCCTCTCGATGCGGCCGTCCGTGCCGCGGGCCCGTGTGGTGGTCGAGGATCGGGTCCAGATCA
>JBASBA010000499.1:0-4817 GCA_049650885.1 Alteraurantiacibacter sp.
GTGAAGCCCTTTTTCCGGGCCTTCTGTCGAGGCCCTCGAGTGCAAACCCAATACACCGCCGGCCGATCCCCGATCCAGCGAATTGTGCGATGCGGTATCAAGGGTGGCCACAGTTTGGCCGCGGGGCCTGCAACGCTTCATCGCACAGAGCGCACTTGCTATCCGTAAGCGTGGCGTAGTTGTTAACCATGTTCATCTGTCCGAAAGGCTGGGGCGAACAGGCGAATTGCTGCGCAAGCACTAAAAGATTGGTTTGAGGGCCCGAGTATCACTCTGGCATTGAGGAATTTTGACAACCGGTTAGGCCGTTACATTAACTGTCGAACACAAGATGACCCCAGTTCGATCCGGTTGGCGATAATTGAAGGAGAATTATTTTGACTGTTATTTCCAGAAAGCCCGTGGCGCTCGCCATTGGTGCCATGTTGGCAGCATCGGCTACCACCGGCGTTTCGGCGCAGGAACTCCAGCCAACTTCGGCTCAGGCCCAAGCGCAGGAGCAGGCACAGGTCCAGGCCCAGAGCAGGGCAAATGACAACATCAATGTCTATGGAGCCCTGCCCTCCAGCCTCGACAATCTGAATGCAGGCCCGGACATTGAAGGCATGATCACCGCGCGTCGCGGACGCCAGATGCAGGTAACCACCGAGAGCGGCCAGAGCACCACCGTGCTGATCGCCGATACCACCGACATCAAGGGCAAGGGTGGCTTTCTTGGCCTCGGGCGGGAAGAGCTTGCGGCCAACGCCCTGCTGAACGGCCTGCCCGTCAGCGTCGAGACGGTGGAATGGGAAGACGGCCTGATCGCCAGCCAGGTGCGTTTCAGCAATAGCGATCTGGAAACCGCAACCATGATCCGCTCCGGCACCGGCCAGCAATTCGCCGAACAAGGTGCCGCGATTGAAGAAAACGCCGCCGCTGCCGAAGCATTGCGTGGCCGTGTTGCCAATATCGATCAATATAACGTGCTGGACGTTGCCAATGTCTATTTCGATACTGGCAAATGGAACCTGACCCCTGCTGGACAGCAAGAGCTTTGCGCCACTGCGCAGGAAGCCAATTCCACGCAGAACGCACTGCTACTGGTCGTCGGCTACACCGATTCCGTGGGTGATCAGGATTACAACCAGACCCTGAGCGAGCGCCGCGCTGGCCGCGTGGTCAACTTCCTTCAGCAAGAATGCGATTGGGAACCATGGCGGATGCTTTCACCCACCGGCATGGCCGAGGCTGACCCCACTGCGGACAACTCCACCGAGGCTGGCCGGGCGCAGAACCGTCGCGTGTCGGTCAACATCCTCGTCAGCAAGGCTGTCGCCGGTCTGTAAGGACGGCATATCTGTTAACACTGACAAGGAAGGGGGTGAGCATGGCTCATCCCCCTTTTTGTCGTCTGAAAACAGGTATTGGTGGCTAGCGGATCGCCACTGGATTGACGATTGCCTGAACGCTGCCCTTCATGCGGGCTGCCCCCAGCACGAAAATGAATTCGTGCACACCGTCAGCCGCCAGATCGCGGGTATCGACCGTTTCCAGGATATAAATTCCGTTCTGCGCGATCAGCATGGCGTGGACCGGCAGCACGCTGCCATCCTCAGGAGGGGCATTGGTTTCCAGCCCGGCGGTATCCGCGCCCACGGCAACCACGCCCTGTTCCACCAGCCATGCCGCGCCATCGGAGTTTATGCCGGGCGCCTGACCGACGAACTTCGCCGCGTCATCCATGGTTGAAAGCCAGCCCGTGTGGAAAAGCACCACGTCGCCGGCACGCACGTCCACGCCTTGCGCGGCAGCGGCGGCCTGAACTTCTTCGGCACCAAATTGGGCCATCGGCTCCAGCACATTAACCCCGCGATGGGCGGCCATGTCGATCAGCACGCCGCGCGAAGCAATGGCAGGGATGTTTTCCGCGCCATAGCGGATCAGGCCGTCCTCGCGCATGATGTCTGTATTGGGCACGCCGTTATAATGCACCCCGTCGATGCCGATGTGGCCAAGCCCGTCGATCTGTGTGCCAATGCCAAGGTGCGTCTCCACGCGATCATCGTGTCCTGTCACCTTGTTGGGGCCGTTTACGCCCAGCCCCACGATACTCATGGCGTAAGTGCGATCTCCCCAAACCGGCGTATCCGGGCCGCTGACGATCCCCAGACGGTAGACCTTGCCCTCGGTCACCAGATCGGCGGCATCGCGCACCATGGCAGTGGTAAGCCCCGTAAGCGCGCCCGCATCGGGATCGCTGTAAAGCTGGTCTGCGCGCCCGCCCGCATTGCTGTTTTGCGCCTGCGCGGCACATGCCGTCAAAGCCAACGCGGCTGAAATACCCACATGTGTCTTCATCGAAATACCCTCCCGAGGTCAATTTCCGGAAGCCTGCGCCGCGAAGGGCGGATTGGCAAGGCTTGAGCGGGGCGTGGCAGCGCCTATCTACGGTGGATGCCGCTCAACCTGACCAAGATCGCCTTCGGCGCACAGAGTTTTGCCGATATCGAGGAATGGTATGCCAACCGTTCCAGCTTCAAGGTGCACACGCGCTATCGCCCCACACGCTGGGAGGAGACTATAGGCGGTTCCCTGTTCTGGATTCATGAGCACAACATCGTCGCCCGCTCGCGGATTACGGGATACGAGCAACAGGATAATGGGCGCTGGTGGATCGTGATCGATCCCACCCTGATCCGCGTTATGCCAAAGCCCAAGCGCGCGCATCAGGGCTGGCGCTATCTGAAGGGAGAGCCGCCCCGCGATCTGGCCGATGGCGAGGATATCGGGGACGTCATTCCCGGAAAGCTGGCAGGAAAACTACAACGGTTGGGCCTGATTTAATCGGCTCGCGATCCGGCTTTCGCCTCAATCAGAGACTGCGACAGCATCTTTGTTCTTCCCCGGCATCATAGCGTCTATCGAATTCGGGAACTGAGATTGGCCCGACTGGTTGAAACTCTATGGAAAATGTTAAGCCCATTCAACTTGATACAGCGTTGCGAGCACGTTTGCACGCTGCCGTTCGCCCGCGTGGAACTGCGGTTGGGATGATGGCATCCGATAGCGGCGGATATCTGGTGACGGATAAAGAGAACCCTCTTGGGCAGTCCACGCTTGGCACTTCATTGAAGAAACGGATGCGACGCGCCTGATCCTGGACGCTTGTTTGGAACATCTGGCGGCCCTTCCCCGTTGATCGGGAAAGGAGAATACAAATGCCCGAACGTCAAGACCGCCACCCCGACAATGATCTGATCGACAGCATGCAGGATGCTGCCACGCCATCGCAAGGCAGTCGCTCTGGTGGTGAGGTGAATACGCGCGTCGGCACACGTGACGAGATCAATCGCGCTACCGACCCCGACAATCGTGAAGCCGCAGTGGGCAGCGATAACCCCGCACAGGACGCGAAGAAGGGCCCCAAAACGCAGGCGGCGATTCAAAGCGAGCGGAAGGACAGCTAGGCTTCAGGCCGCAGCTTCCATATTAGCGATCTGCAAGAGGGCGCGGGCGAAGTTTTCCGGTTCCTGCGCCCCTTGCAGCATATATTTGTGGTTCACCACAAACGTGGGCACGGCCGAGATACCGCCCGATACACCGCGCTCCTCCTCCGCCCGCACGGCCAGCTCCAGCGCCTCATCCCCCAGTGCGATACGCGCTTTGCTTCCATCAAGACCAGCCTGTTCGCATAGCGAAACCAGCACATCATGATCAGCCATATTGCGCCGTTGCTGAAAATGCGCGGCAAACATCGTTTCCTTCAGCCCCGATTGTTCTGACGGGCCATATTCCGCAAGCGCCCAACGCAGCAGCTTGTGACAGTCAAAGGTGTTCCACATCATCGCCGGCGGCGCCTCGCCACTGCCCCGCCATTCGATCGGGAAGCCCACCCTTTGTGCTGCGCCAGACAATTCGGCGCGCATGGTTTCGATTTCTTCTGCACTACGATTGTATGTTTTAGCGAGATGTTCGGCCTGCAATTTGCCTTCGGGCGGCATTTGCGGATTGAGTTCAAACGGCATCCAGCGGATCGTTACCTCAACATCATCTGCCGCCAGCCGTGCGCCTTCCACGAAACTGCGCCAGCCGACCAGGCACCAGGGGCACATGACATCGGACCAGATATCCACCACCATAGGTGTGCTCATGCAGTTTTCTCCAGCCAGTATTGCAACAGGTAATGCGCGATTGCCGTGCGCGGCGGCGGCACGAAACTGGCGGCATTCTGCCCGTTCTCCATCGCGTCTGCCACCTCGTCCCGGCTGAACCAGCACGCATCTTCAATTTCGGTTTCGTCGATTGTCAGATCGCGGTCATCTGCATAGGCACGACAGCCGATCATCAGCTGCGAGGGGAAAGGCCACGGCTGACTGGCGATGTAGGACACGTCGCGAACCGTCACGCCCACCTCCTCGAACACCTCGCGCGCCACGCCTTCCTCTATGCTTTCGCCAGGCTCTATGAAGCCTGCCAGCGCCGAATAGCTGCGATCTGGCCATCCCCGCCCGCGCCCGACAAGAAGTGCACCATCATGCTCCACCAACATGATTGCCACCGGGTCGACACGGGGGAAATGGGATGCAGAACAGCTATCGCAATTGCGCTGCCATCCGCCCTTGGCGATTCGGGTTGCCCCGCCACACTGGGCGCAGAACCGATGCCGCGCGTGCCAATCGGCTATGCTGCGCGCCCCGCCGAACAGGGCCAGTTCTGCCGATGGCAATTGCATCAGCGCCATCATCGTTTCCCGCATGGAAACAGCCTGCCGCATATCGCCCTGTGGCGGCACCTGCACGAACAGCGGCGCACCATCGCGCAGGCCCAGATACACC
>JBASBA010000500.1:0-17312 GCA_049650885.1 Alteraurantiacibacter sp.
GTCCAGCAGTTCTGACAGGGGTGCAGGAAGTCGCCTTTGCCAGTTCGGGTGCAGGGTTACGGTGCCGGGGATATTGGGTTGCTCCACCAAACCCAGCAAATCTTCCAGCGTGATAATCGCCAGTGCAGCGGGAGTGCGGGCGATATGGGCCATTGCCGCATCCACCACGGCTTGCGGGTCGCACGCGGCAGGACGCGGAACATCGCCAGCAAGCGTAGACCACAGCAAACCGCGGTCCCACTCGCGAATGTCATTCGCCTCCGCCAGGCTGGTGCCGGAAGGCAATCGACCCAGTCGGTCGGCCCATTCAAGATCCCTCCCCGTCCACCATCCGGCCAGGGTCTGCGTGTCATGCGTACCGCTCATCGCGACGGCCAGTGGATCGTAATCGGTCGCACCGATGAAGCCGTGATCCTCTGCCCGCTGAAACCACAGCACGCGCATGCCCAGCATCGCGTGACGGGCGATTGCGGCAGAAAAACCATGTGGGGCGGTGCCAAGATCCTCCGCAATGATGAATGCGCTGGCAAGATGCGCCTCCAGCGTCAGCAGGCGAACCAGGTCATCGAAGGGATAGGTGAGATAGGCACCGTTTGCCGGACCGCCCCCTTCGGGGATGACCCACAGCCGCGCAAGGCCAAAGGCGTGGTCAATCCGCAAACCCCCGCCATGCGCCAGCGCCGCCCTGATCATCGCGATCCACGGCGCATAGCCGCTGCGCCGCAATCCTTCGGGCGAAAAGCTGGTTATCATCCAGTTCTGCCCTTGCGGGCCAAGCGGGTCGGGCGGTGCGCCGATAGTCAGGCCGCGCAACATCGCATCGCCCAGCGCCCAGCAATCGCTGCCGGCCGGATCAACACCCACGGCGAGGTCGCCCACCAGCCCAATGGTCATGCCGGTCGCGATTGCGCGGGTCTGCACTGCGGCAAGGCTCTGGCTCGTCAACGCCTGCACGAACAGGTGGAACGCGATTTCCGCGTCATTCTCGGCGGCAAAATGCGCAACCGCCTTGCTATGAGGGTTCTTATACCGCGCGGGCCAGTCGCGCCAGCCTTTCGCACCGCCTGGGCGGAAATGGCAATCCAGCGCATCGAAGATCGCTTGGTTGCGGCGGCCTTCGCTCGGCTCGCCGATGATGTCAGCCCGCTGCGCAGCCGATAGTCCGGCAAATATTGCCCGCAGACTGGCAAGTTTGCGCGGCATCGCGGCTGCCCAGTCGATCAGCGGATCGCCATCTACGCTGTCATTCGCACTTGGATGGCCCAACAGCGCGGGGGCCGCCATTGCGCCGTTCAGGTAAATCCTGCTGGAAGGCGAGTAGGGACTGAAACCGTCGCCATTCCCCGGAAACAGGGCGTGCACCGGGTTAATGGCTATCGCGTCGGCACCAGCTTTCGCCAATGCCTCTACCGCTTGCGCCAGATCGCCAAAATCGCCGAAGCTGGAGGGGTTGTTGTCTTGCAGGGCGGGTATCTGCAGAGACACACCCCATGGCTTTCTGTCACCCTCAGGTGGCATCGGGCATTGCCCAGGCGCGGCCGCCAGACGTGTACCCTCCCCATCGATACGAATGTCATAATAGCCGGGTTCTTGCGGTGCGACAGGCGCGCCATCACGCATCTCAAGCGGCACGACGGTGCCATCCGGATTGATGATTTCGCCGCGTTGGCAAGGCCGCGGCAGGGCGATCTGCCCGCCCGCATCAGCCACGATCAGCGCAGAAATACGCGCATGTTCCCGTTGCAACGCCGCACAGCTGTTTGCGATATCGCGGGAGGAGCCGACTTTGTGGCCCAGGGCGGTGAGGACCGCCGACAGGGTGGCATCGGGCACGATGTGGTCCTGCCCGTCCACGTCACGCCACTGGCGTTGCAATCCGGCAGCATGTGCCAATGCGTGCAAGGGCTCGATTCGGTCACTCATTGCCAGTCCTTAGAGTATCAGCGGCGAACATCACGCAGCTCCGTTAAAACCGCAACAACAATGCTGCACTGCACAAGAAAATTTCCACCCCTCTCTTTTGCCAATTGCACAGCCGATAGAAACCTGCCTAGTAATCTGCACAGGCGGCGCAATCGCGCCCCGGTTCCTGGCAGCGCGTCCGCCGGGGCCGAATAAGGATCAGACCCCAGTGAACACCATCTCTCCTCCCGATAACGCCGAAATCGACGCCCTGATAATCGACGCGCTGCGTCACCGCGTCGGCAAGGACGAGCGCGCGGCCAAACCGCATGACTGGTACACCGCCACCGTCTATGCCCTGCGTGACAAGGTGATCGATCGCTGGATGGAAAGCACGCGGCGCACCTACGCCGACGGGGCAAAGCGGGTCTATTACCTCAGCCTGGAATTCCTGATCGGTCGCCTGCTGCGCGATGCGGTGAACAATCTTGACCTGACAGGCGCGCTGGAACGGGCGCTGCGTACGCACGGCTTCGAGCTTTCCGAACTGGAGGAGCTGGAGCCGGATGCAGCGCTTGGCAATGGCGGACTTGGCCGCCTGGCTGCCTGCTTCATGGAAAGCCTCGCCAGCCTGGATATCCCTGCCTACGGATATGGCATCCGCTATGTAAACGGCATGTTCCGCCAGCGGATCGACGATGGCTGGCAGGTGGAACTGCCCGAGACATGGCTGAGCCACGGCAACCCCTGGGAATTCGATCGCCGCGAAAGCGCCTATCGCATCGGGTTTGGCGGCGAAGTCGTCAGCGGTGAGGATGGCGTGGACTGGCAACCAGCCGAAATGGTTGAAGCCTCCGCCGTTGATACGCCAGTGGTGGGCTGGCGCGGTAAGCGGGTGAACACCCTGCGCCTGTGGACGGCCCATGCGCTGGACCCCATCAAGCTGGACGCCTTTAACGCGGGCGACCACGTTGGGGCATTGGAAGGCGAGGCGCGCGCCGCCAGCCTCGTTCGCGTGCTGTACCCCGCTGACTCGCACAAGGCCGGGCAGGAATTGCGGCTGCGGCAGGAGTATTTCTTCTCCGCCGCATCCATTCAGGACATCGTGCGCCGCCACATGCAGTTCCACGAGGATATCCGCACCCTTCCCGACAAGGCAGCGATCCAGTTGAACGATACGCACCCTGCCGTGGCTGTGGCTGAACTGATCCGCCTGCTGGTGGACGAACACGATCTGGAATTTGACGAGGCGCTGAAAATCACGCGCGGAACCATCGCCTACACCAACCATACGCTGCTGCCCGAAGCGCTGGAAAGCTGGCCTTTGCCGCTATTCGAGCGTCTGCTGCCGCGGCACATGCAGATCATCTATGCGCTGAACAGCCGCGTGATGCGCGATGCGCGCGATGCAAAGCTGGATGATCCTGCCGTCGCCGCCATCAGCCTGATTGACGAAGGCGGCGACCGGCGCGTGCGCATGGCCAACATCGCCTTTGCCGGTGCGCACAGCGTGAACGGCGTGGCTGCCCTGCATACAGAGCTGATGAAGCAGACGGTGTTCCAGGATCTGCACGCGCTGTATCCTGAGAAGATCAACAACAAGACCAATGGCGTAACCCCGCGCCGGTGGCTGATGCAATGCAATCCCGGCCTTACATCGGTTATTCGCGATGCCATCGGTGACGGTTTTCTGGATGACACCACGCAGCTGGAAAAGCTGAACCCGCTGGCCGGCGATGCCGCCCTGGGGGAGCGCATTGCCGAGGTGAAGCGCAGCAACAAGGTGGCGTTGGCGGGACATATCAGCGATTTGACCAACATCCGCGTTGATCCCGATGCAATGTTCGATGTGCAGATAAAGCGCATCCACGAATACAAGCGCCAATTGCTGAACCTGATCGAGACTGTGGCCTTGTATGACCAGATCCGCAGCCATCCTGAGAAGGATTGGGTGCCGCGCGTAAAGATCTTTGGCGGCAAGGCTGCATCCAGTTATCACAATGCAAAGCTGATCATCAAACTGGCCAATGACATTGCCCGGCGGGTGAACAATGATCCGGCGGTAGCGGACCTGCTGAAGGTGGTGTTCCTGCCCAATTACAACGTGACACTGGCCGAACGCATCATCCCCGCATCCGATCTGTCAGAACAGATCAGCACCGCCGGTATGGAAGCCAGCGGCACGGGCAACATGAAATTCGCCCTGAACGGCGCGCTGACAATCGGCACGCTGGACGGCGCCAATATCGAGATCAAGGATCGCGTGGGTGACGACAATATCGTGATCTTCGGCCTGACCGCAGACGAAGTCGCGCACAAACGCGAGAATGGCTACAACCCGCGCGAAGTGATCGAAGGGTCGCCCGAATTGCACCAGGCAATCGAAGCGATTGCAGGCGGCGTGTTCTCCCCCGACGACAAGGATCGTTACAAGGATCTGATGGGCGGGCTTTACGACAGCGACTGGTTCATGGTGGCTGCCGATTTCGATGCCTATGCAGCCGCCCAGCGTGAAGTCGATGCACGCTGGCGCGATGTTGCAGGCTGGCGCAAGGCGGCCATTCACAACATCGCCAATGTCGGCTGGTTCTCCTCCGACAGGACGATCAGCGAATATGCCCGCGATATTTGGGGAGTGCTGTAAATTATCGTAATCCCTTGTGCCGAAACGGCGAGCCAGACGTTTTGGTATTACTTTACGTCGAACGGTGCTGCACAGTGCCGCGTCCAAGGGGAAATTGGTGAAACCGCCAACCGCAGCAATAGAAGCGCTTTTTGACGGCACACAAGCCGATCCCTTCTCTTTGCTTGGCCCGCATGACGGACCGGAAGGCACCTTTGCCAGGGCCTGGCTGCCCGGCGCGCAGACGGCGGAAGCGTTCTCATCGGGCGGGGCCAAATTGGGAAAACTGGCAAAGATCGATGATCGCGGATTGTTCGAAGGCAAGCTGCGCGGCAAGCCAGGGCCGGTAAAATACCGCTGCACCGGAAATGGCCGGGAATGGTGGGTTACCGATCCATACAGCTTTGGACCCGTGCTTGGCCCGGTGGACGACGTGCTGATTGCACAGGGCAATCACTTGCGCCTGTTCGACAAGCTGGGCGCGCATCTGATCGAGCATGAGGGCCGCAAGGGCGTTCACTTCGCGGTTTGGGCACCCAACGCGCGCAACGTCAGCGTAGTGGGTGAATTCAACGGCTGGGACGCCGCCAGCCATCCGATGCGGTGCCGCGTGGGCATCGGCGTGTGGGAACTGTTCCTGCCCGATATCGCGGAAGGATGCTCCTACAAGTACCGGATCGTGGGGCCGGACGGTGTGGAACAGCCGCTGAAGGCCGATCCCTTCGCCTTTGCCGCCGAACTTCGGCCAAAGACCGCTTCTGTCACCGCCCTTCCTGGCAAGCCTGACTGGGGTGACGACGCGCACCGCCAGTACTGGTCCAGCGTAGACCCGCGCCGCGAAGCTATTTCGATTTACGAAGTCCATGCCGGATCATGGCAGCGCGATGACGAAGACTGGTTCCTGACATGGGATAGGATGGCCGAACGGCTTATCCCCTACGTGGCCGACATGGGCTTTACCCATATCGAGTTCATGCCGATCACCGAATTTCCGTATGATCCCAGCTGGGGCTATCAGACCACCGGGCTTTACGCGCCCAGCGCGCGGTTTGGCAGTCCGGCAGGGTTTGCCCGCTTCGTGGATGGCGCGCACCGTGCCGGAATATCGGTATTGCTGGACTGGGTGCCCGGACATTTCCCCTTGGACCCCCACGGCCTCGCCAATTTTGATGGCACTGCCCTGTATGAACACGCCGACCCAAGATTGGGCTTTCACCCTGACTGGAACACGGCGATCTATAATTTCGGCCGGCACGAGGTGGTCAGCTTCCTCGTCAATAACGCGCTGTTCTGGGCCGAGAAATATCATCTGGATGGCCTGCGCGTGGATGCCGTCGCATCGATGCTGTATCGCGATTATTCGCGCAAGGAAGGCGAATGGATCCCGAACGCAGACGGGGGCCGCGAAAACTGGGAGGCGGTGAATTTCATGCGCGCCATGAATCGCGCGGTCCACGCAAGCCATCCCGGCATCCTGACGATTGCTGAGGAATCGACCAGCTGGCCCGGAGTATCGCAACCCGCCTACGAGGAAGGTCCGCGCACCAGCCTTGGCTTTGGCTTCAAGTGGAACATGGGTTTCATGCACGACACGCTGAAATACATGGCGCGCGATCCGGTGCACCGCAAACACCACCATGACGACATCACCTTCAGCGTGGTCTACGCCTTCAGCGAAAACTTCGTCCTGCCATTGAGCCATGACGAGGTGGTTCATGGCAAGGGCAGCCTGCTGGAAAAGATGAGCGGCGATGACTGGCAGAAGTTTGCCAACCTGCGCGCCTACTACGGCCTGATGTGGGGCTACCCCGGCAAGAAGCTGTTGTTCATGGGGCAGGAATTTGCCCAGCGCCGCGAATGGAGCGAGGAGCGCAGTCTGGACTGGCACCTGCTGGAAGAACCGGCGCACAAGGGCATCCAGAATCTCGTCCGCGATCTGAACAATCTCTACAAGTCCACCCCGGCGCTCCACGCCCGCGATTGCGAGAGCGAGGGTTTCGAGTGGCTGGTTGCCGATGATGCGGACGCATCGGTCTTTGCCTGGTTGCGCAAATGCCCCGGAGAACCGCCGGTGGCCATCTTGTGCAACATGACGCCGACGCTGCACGCAAGCTATGGGTTGGGCCTGCCGCTGGACGGCGAATGGGCCGAGGTGCTCAACACCGATGCGCGCCTTTATGGCGGCAGCGGTCAGGGCAACATGGGCGGGATTTCCGTTTCCGATGGACGGGCGACGGTGTGCCTGCCGCCGCTTTCCACGATCATGCTGGAATACAAAGGTTAAAACCAACTGCAGGAGAGGCCGATGAAGAGAACCTATTCGCAACCGCTGGCACGCGACGCCATGGCCTATGTGCTGGCTGGTGGCCGTGGCAGCCGCCTGCTGGAACTGACTGACCGGCGTGCCAAACCTGCGGTATATTTCGGCGGTGTGTCGCGGATTGTCGATTTCGCGCTGTCCAATGCCATCAATTCCGGCATCCGGCGCATTGGGGTTGCCACGCAGTACAAGGCCCACTCGCTGATCCGCCACATGCAGCGCGCGTGGAATTTCATGCGCCCCGAGCGTAACGAAAGTTTCGACATCCTGCCCGCCAGCCAGCGCGTTTCCGAAAGCCAATGGTACGAGGGCACCGCCGACGCGGTGTTCCAGAACATCGATATAATCCAGGCGCACGCGCCCAAATACATGATCATCCTGGCAGGCGACCACGTGTACAAGATGGATTACGAACTGATGCTGCGCCAGCATGTGGATAGCGGGGCGGACGTTACCGTGGGCTGCCTGGTGGTGCCGCGGATGGAGGCGACGGGCTTTGGCGTCATGCATGTGGACCAGACAGACGGGATTACCGACTTCATCGAAAAGCCCGCTGACCCTCCGGGCATTCCGGGTGAGCCGGACATGGCGCTGGCCAGCATGGGTATCTATGTGTTCGAGACGGAATTCCTGTTCGATCAGCTGCGCCGCGATGCCGACGACCCCGATTCAAAGCGTGATTTCGGCGGTGATATCATCCCCTGGCTGGTGAAAAACGGCAAAGCGCAGGCGCATCGCTTCACCCATTCCTGCATCCGCGCGGCAGACGAGATCGAGGAATACTGGCGCGACGTCGGCACGCTTGATGCCTATTTCGAGGCCAATCTCGACCTGACGGACACGGTGCCCAAACTGAACCTGTATGATCGCGACTGGCCGATCTGGACGGATCAGGTCGTGGCGGCACCGGCCAAGTTCGTGCATGATGAAGATGGGCGGCGCGGCCACGCAATTTCCTCTCTCATCAGTCAGGATTGCATCGTTTCGGGCGCGATGGCAAAACAAAGCCTGCTGTTCACCGGTGTGAAAATGGGCAGCTACTCCAACGTCGAACGCGGCGTGATCCTGCCCTATTGCAACATCGGCAGGGGCGCGCGGCTGAAGAACGTCATCCTGGATGCTGGCGTGCGCATTCCCGAAGGGCTGGTTGTGGGCGAAGATCACGAGCTGGATACAACACGCTTTCGCCGCAGTGAGAAGGGCGTTTGCCTGATAACGAAACCGATGATCGACAGGCTGGAGCAATAATGCCGCTTGAAGTTCTGTCGGTGGCATCAGAAGCGGTGCCGTTGATCAAGACTGGCGGGCTGGCAGATGTGGCGGGCGCCCTGCCCGCGGCACTCGCGCCGCATGATGTCCGAATGACAACCCTTTTGCCTGGCTACCCTGCCGTGTGCCAAGCACTGGGCAAAGGCAAGGTGGTGCACAAGTGGCCATCACTTCTGGGCAAGCCTGCGCGATTGCTGTCCGGCATGATCGGCGCGCACAGGCTGCTGGTGCTGGATTGCCCGCCCTTCTATGCGCGCGAGGGTGGGCCTTATGGCGATGCCGCAGGGCGCGACTGGGATGATAACTGGCAACGTTTTGCCGCATTCGGGCGCGCGGCCGCCGATCTGGCGTCAGGCGCTGTAAAAGGCATTACCTGCGATCTTGTCCATGCGCACGACTGGCAGGCGGGTATGGCACTGGCCTACCTCAAACTCGCCAGCGATACGCCCGGATTGCCCAGCGTGATGACCATCCATAACATGGCGTTTCAGGGGCATTTCGATTCAGCGGTGTTCCCCCGCCTGGGTCTGCCTGCCTCTGCATGGTCGATGGACGGGGTGGAAAATTACGGCGGCGTCGGCTTCCTGAAGGCAGGAATGCAAATGGCCGATATCATCACCACCGTCAGCCCCAGCTATGCCGCCGAAATCCGTCAGCCGGAATTTGGCATGGGGCTGGAAGGACTGGTGGCAACCCGCGGCACCAGGGTACGCGGCATACTGAACGGCATTGATGCCAAGGTGTGGAACCCTGCCGAGGATGAGGCCATCCCCGCGCAATATTCCCACCGCACGCTTAACAGGCGAACCGCCAACAGGCGCGGCGTGGAAAAGGCATTCGGGCTGGACGAAGGCGACGGGCCAATCTTCTGCGTCGTCAGCCGACTGACCTGGCAAAAGGGCATGGATGTCTTGCTGGAGGTGCTGGATCACCTGGTCGGCATCGGCGGGCGGCTGGCCCTGCTCGGCTCTGGCGACAAGGCAATAGAGGCTGGCCTGCACGAAGCCGCCGCGCGCCATCCGGGCAAGATCGGCCTTCATATCGGCTATGACGAGGCGCTGTCACACCTCTTGCAGGCGGGCGGAGACGCGATCCTCGTGCCCAGCCGGTTCGAGCCGTGCGGCCTTACCCAGCTTTATGCCCTCGCCTATGGATGCGTGCCCGTGGTGGACCGGACGGGCGGACTTGCCGATACCGTTATAGATGCCAATTGCGCCGCCCTTGCCGCAGGGGTTGCCACAGGCGTACAATTTGACGGTGTGCATTATCACGCACTGCGTGCCGGGATTGACCGGGCCATGGCGCTTTACAGCCAGCCTGACCAATGGCGGCGCATACAGCAAAACGGGATGAAGGCCGACTTCTCCTGGGATGCCAGCGGGCGCGCCTACGCCGATTTATACCGAGAACTAACCGGGAAGACCGCATGATCCGTACACACGACACGACCCCTTTCGACGATCAGAAGCCCGGCACCTCTGGCCTGCGCAAGAAGGTGCGAACTTTCGCGCAGCCCGACTATGCCGAGAATTTCATTCAATCGGTGTTCGACGTGGTAGAGCGCGAAAGCGGTGCCACGCTGGTAATCGGCGGAGACGGGCGGTATCATAACCGCACTGTCATCCAGCAGGCGATCCGCATGGCCGCCGCGAACGGCTATGGCCGTGTGCTGGTGGGACAGGGCGGCATCCTGTCCACTCCGGCGGCAAGCCATGTTATCCGCAAATATGGTGCCAGCGGCGGGCTGGTATTGTCTGCCAGCCACAATCCTGGCGGGCCGGACGAGGATTTCGGCATAAAGTACAATATCGGCAACGGCGGCCCCGCACCCGAGAGTGTGACTGACGCAATTCACGCGCGCACTCTGAAAATTGATCGCTGGCAGGATATTGACGCGCCGGACGTCAACCTGGACACGCGCGGCGTAACGCACATTGGCGAAATGGCCGTCCAGGTAATCGATCCTGTTGCTGACTACGCCGCGATGATGGAGGACCTGTTTGATTTCGACGCGATCCGCGCCAGCGTGGCGGACGGGTTGACGATGGCGTTCGACGCCATGCACGCGGTGACGGGGCCGTACGCGCACGAAATACTGGAAAATCGCCTCGGCTTTGCGAAGGGAACTGTGCGCAATGGCACCCCGCTGGAAGATTTTGGCGGGCACCACCCGGATCCCAATCTCGTTCATGCCAGGGTGCTGTACGATCTGATGATGTCGGCGGATGCGCCCGCCATCGGGGCCGCATCCGATGGCGACGGGGACCGCAACCTGATTATCGGCAAGGGCCGCTTCATCAATCCATCGGATTCGCTGGCGATGCTGGCCGCCAACGCCCATCTGGCCCCCGGCTATACCGATGGATTGAAGGGTATCGCCCGTTCCATGCCTACCAGCGCCGCTGCCGATCGCGTGGCCGAGGCTTTGGGCATTCCCGCCTATGAAACACCCACCGGCTGGAAGTTCTTCGGCAATCTGCTGGATGCCGGAATGGCCACCATCTGCGGAGAGGAAAGCGCGGGCACCGGCAGCGATCACGTGCGCGAGAAGGACGGGTTATGGGCGGTACTGCTATGGCTCAACATCCTTGCCGTGACAGGCAAGAGCGTTGACGAACTGGCGCGCGATCACTGGGCGCGCTTCGGGCGCAACTATTACGCGCGCCATGATTACGAGGGCATCGCCAGCGAAAAAGCCAACGCCCTGATGGCAGAACTGATCGCCAGCCTGCCGGACCTGCCGGGCCGCAGCTTCGGCGCGCTTGGCGTGGCGGAAGCGGACAGTTTTTCCTACACCGATCCGGTGGATGGCTCGGTCAGCGAGAACCAGGGTATCCGTGTGCTGTTCGTCGGCGGCAGCCGCGTGGTCTTCCGCCTTTCCGGCACCGGAACGCAGGGCGCAACCTTGCGGGTTTACCTGGAACGGTATGAGCCTGCTTCCGGCAACCTTGACGCCGACACGCCCGACATGCTGGCCGAAATTGCCGCTGCGGCGGAGCAAATTGCAGGGATCGCGCTGCATACCGGGCGCACCGCGCCAGATGTGGTGACATGAGCGCATATGGTGCCACCGTAAAGGATGGCAAAACCAATTTCAGGGTCCGCTCCCCCTTGGCCAGCGCGATGCAGCTTTGCCTGTTCGAGAACGATCAGGAACAGCGGATTGCCATGCAGCGCGACGGCGATGACTGGGTGGCAGAGGTGCCGCGCGATCTTGCCGGCGCCACGTATGGGTACAGGGCAGATGGCGAATGGCAGCCCGAACAGGGCAGGTGGTTCCATCCGGCGAAACTGCTGGTCGATCCTTACGCCGTCGAACTGGACCGGCGATTTGTGCAAGATCCCGCGCTCGCCAATTTTGGCGTCGATACGGGTGACATCGTACCGCGGGCAATCATCCCCGCACCATTTCCAGAATCTGCGCACACCCCGCCACAGTTCGTACGAGGCGGGCTGATTTACGAATTGAACGTGGACGGGTTCACCCGTTTGCATCCCGATGTACCCGATGCGCAGCGCGGCACCATTTCTGCCCTCGCCCATCCGGCCATCATCGCCCATTTGCAAAAATTGCAGGTCAGCGCCGTGGAACTCATGCCGATCACCGCGTGGATCAACGAGCGCCATCTCTCGCCGCTCGGCCTTGCCAATCACTGGGGATATAACCCCGTCGGCCCGATGGCGCTGGACCCGGGCCTGTGCCCCGGCGGCGTGGCGGAATTGCGCGAAACCATCGCCGCGCTGCACCATGCCGGCATCGGAGTGATCCTGGATCTTGTGCCCAATCATTCGGGCGAGAGCGATATTTTCGGGGGCGTTTTCTGCCTGCGCGGGCTGGATGATACCGCCTACGCCCATGGCCCCGATGGCACGCTAATCAACGACAGCGGTTGCGGCAACACGCTCGATTTCTCGCAATCGCATGTGCGCGACATGACCGTTGCAGCCCTGCGCCACTTCGTGCGTCATTGCGGCATCGACGGCTTTCGCTTCGATCTGGCGCCCATCATGGCGCGCGGCCCCAGTTTCGATCGCAACGCCCCGATATTTGATGAGATCGCCGCCGATCCCTGGCTGGCTGATAGGGTGATGATTGCAGAGCCGTGGGACATTGGGCCGGGCGGCTATCAGCTTGGTAATTTTCCGGACAATTGGCTGGAATGGAATGATAAATATCGCGACGATGTGCGCCGCTTCTGGCGCGGGGATGGCACGGCCAGCGCATTGGCCACACGCATGGCAGGCTCTGCCGACGTTTTTGGAAACGACTGCCGCAGCGTAAACTTCCTTGCCGCGCATGACGGGTTCACCCTGGCGGATGGCGTTGCATACGAGCAGCGTCACAACCTCGCCAATGGAGAGGACAATCGTGACGGTCACGGCGAGAATTACAGCTGGAACAACGGCGTTGAAGGGCCGACCGACAATCCCGAAATCCTGGCCCGCCGCGCGGCAGACCTGCGTGCGCTGCTGGGCACGCTGTTCGCCTCGACCGGCACGATCATGTTGACGGCTGGTGATGAATTCGGTCGGAGCCAGCAAGGCAACAACAATGCCTACTGCCAGCCGATGCCGGTTGACTGGGGACAACGCGATATTGCCCTTGAAGATCATGTCGCAAACCTGTCGGCAATGCGAAATGCCAATGCCGGCGCAATGGCGCAATTTCCCGACGGCGGCTGGTGGGCCGACTATCACGGCAATTCCATGCGCGACGACCAGTGGAATGATGTCAGCCTATCCGCCTTCGCCTTTCACCCGCCAGTGCAGAGCGCGCGACCGGGCTTCGCTATCGACAGGATTGCCCGAACAGCGGTGCTGATCGCACAAGGCTGACAACAGGGGGCTGACGGCAAGTGGCTGACGGCAGGGGGCTTAGCCTGCGCCAACGCCTTCCAGTGCCTCACCAGCGGCGAGCCACTTCGCTTCGGCATCCTCCAGTTTGCCGCCCACCCTGGCCCGCTGCGCCAGCAGGTCGTCCATCTGGCTGGCATCGGCGGCGGGCTGTTTTGCAGCAAGGTCCGCAATCTCCTGATCCATCTTTTCCGCCTGAGCGGTCAGTTTTGCCAAGGTCTTTTCCGCCTTTGACAATTCGGATCGCATGTATTTTTCCTTTGCGCGGTCGATCGTGGCAGGCGCTGGGCTGGGCTTTTTCACGGCTGGCTTTTTCGCCGGCTTGGGCTGATTCCGGCCCAGCACGAAGTCAATATAATCCTCCATGCTGCCGGAATATTCGCGCGCCGTGCCGCTATCCACCAGCATCAGCCTGTCTGCTGTCAGTTCCACCATGTGCCGATCATGGCTGATAAGGATTACCGCGCCGGAATAACCGTTCAGCGCCTGGATCAACGCCTCGCGCGCATCCACATCAAGGTGGTTCGTAGGCTCATCCAGTATCAGCAGATGCGGCGCATCGCGCGTAATCAGGGCCAGCGCCAGCCGTGCCCGTTCTCCACCAGACAATCGCTCCACCTGCGTTTCCGCGCGTGAGCCGGAGAAGCCGAAGCGCCCCAATTGCCCGCGCACAGCGCCCGCTGGCTTGCCATCCATTGCGCGGGTCATCAGGTTCAGCGGCGTTTCCTCGGCGGACAGTTCCTCCACCTGATACTGGGTGAAGTATCCCACCTTCATCTTGCCCGGCGCGTTCATTTCGCCTTCCCGCGATTCCAGCTGCGCGGCCAGCAAGCGGGCCAGCGTCGTCTTGCCGTTGCCGTTGCGGCCCAGCAGGGCAATCCGGTCATCCGCGTCGATCCGCATGTTCAGCCGCTGCAACACCGGCGGTGCATCGCCATAGCCAACCGCCGCGCCGTCCAGCGTGATCATCGGAGAGCGCATCTCGGCCGGGTCGGGAAAATCGAAGGAGAGGGAGGGATCTTCCGACAATGCGGCAATGGGCTGCATCCTTGCCAGCATTTTGGCCCGTGACTGCGCCTGTTTGGCGGTGGATGCGCGGGCGCTGTTGCGCGCCACGTAATCCTGCAATTTTGCCCGTTGTGCATCCTGCGCGGCCTTTGCCGCCGCCAGTTGCGCGGCGCGTTCTGCGCGCTGTTTCTCGAATGAATCGTAGCCGCCGGGATACAGCGTCAGCTGTCCGCCCTGAAGGTGCAGAATATGATCGACGACATTATTCAGCAGATCGCGTTCATGGCTGATCACCACCAGCGTTGCCGGATAGGATTTGAGGAAGTTTTCCAGCCACAGCGTCGCTTCCAGATCAAGGTGGTTGGAAGGCTCGTCCAGCAGCAGGATATCGGGCTCTGAAAACAGCAGAGCGCCCAGCGCGATGCGCATTTTCCAGCCGCCGGAAAACTCGTCAACCGGGCGGCCCTGCATCTCCTCGTCAAAGCCGAGGCCTTTGAGGATCTTGGCCGCGCGCGCCGGCGCGCTGTAGGCGTCGATCGCCAGCAACCGCTCATGCACTTCGCCAAGCCGGTTCGGTTCGGTGCAGGTTTCCGCTTCTTCCAGCAGTTGCTCCCGTTCCGTATCCGCCGCCAGCACGATTTGCTCTGGCGTCATCGTGCCGCTGGGTGCCTGCTGCGCGATATAGCCGATCCGCGCGCGAGATGGTTTCGAGATTTCGCCATCATCCGGCTCAATCTCGCCGATCAACGTCTTCATCAAGGTTGATTTGCCCGCCCCGTTGCGGCCGATCAGGCCCACGCGCGCACCCACCGGCACGGTTGCGCTGGCGCGTTCGAGGATGGGCCGGCCTCCAAGCCGGACGGTAAGGGCGTCAATAGTAAGCATGCGCGGCCCCTTAGCAGCGCGTTTGCACTATCCCAACCAAATCCATGCACAGGCGCGCCCGGCAGGGAAAGCTGCCGGGCTTTTACAGCAATCTAGATCGGATAATGGCCCGGTTCCGTCTCGAAAGTGATCCAGCGCAGTTCGGTGAAGGCATCGATCCCCGCCTTGCCACCAAAGCGGCCATAGCCCGATGCCTTCATGCCGCCGAACGGCATCTGCGGTTCGTCCGAGACTGTGGAAGCGTTGACGTGGCAAATGCCGGCTTTGATCTGCTTGGCAACTTTCAGGCCGCGTGCCGTGTCCCTGGTAAATACAGCGGAGGACAGGCCGTACTGGGTATCATTCGCCAGCTCGATGGCGTGCGCCTCGTCGCGTGCGCGAGAAATGCCCACAACCGGGCCGAAGCTTTCCTCGCGGAACAGTTTCATGTCCGGTGTCACCTTGTCCACCAGATGGGCTGGCATCAGCACGTTTCTGGTGGTTTCACCGCCCACCAGCAATTCCGCGCCCTTCGACGTGGCGTCTTCTACCAGCGAATAGCAGTGATCCACGGTCTTCTTGTCGACCACGGCGCCCAGCGGGGTCTTGCCCTCAGTCGGGTCGCCAACGGGCATGGAGCGCGCCTTTTCGGCAAACTTCGCCGCAAATTCGTCCGCCACGGCGTCCACCACAATAATCCGCTCGGTGCTCATGCAGATCTGGCCCTGGTTCATGTATGCACCAAAACCCGCCGCCTTCACGGCTTCGTCAAGGTCGGCATCCTCCAGCACCACCATCGGTGCCTTGCCGCCCAATTCCAGCAGCACGGGCTTCAGATGCTCTGCCGCGCGCCTGGCAATGATCTTGCCGACGGATGTAGAGCCGGTGAAGTTGATGCGCCTGACCTCTGGCGCATCGATCAGCGCGCCGACGACCTCGGCGGCATCTTCGGGCGCATTGGTGACGACATTCACCACGCCATCGGGGAAGCCCGCTTCGGCAAAAGCCTCGATGATCAGGGCATGAGTGCGGGGGCACTGCTCGCTCGCCTTCAGGATAACCGCATTGCCGCAGGCCAGCGGCACCGCGATGGCGCGCACGCCCAGAATGATGGGCGCGTTCCACGGGGCAATGCCCAGCATCACGCCCACCGGTTCGCGCAGCGCCATCGAAACGGTGCCTTCATGGTCTGAAGGGATCACCTCTCCCGAAATTTGCGTGGTGATGGCAGCGGCCTCGCGAACCATGCCCGCTGCCAGCCCAAGGTTGAACATCGCCCAGCCCGCCGTCGCGCCGATTTCGCCCATCATGGCCTCGACAAAATCATCCTTCTTGCTTTCCAGCGCATCGGCGGCCTTGTTCATCACCTTGCGCCGCGCGTTCGGCCCCATTTTTGACCATTCGGCAAACCCCTTTTGCGCCTTCGCCGCAATAGCGGGAATATCGCCGGGCTGCATTGCCTCAGCGCTGGAAGCGACCTCGCCTGTCATGGGATTGAGGCGATTGAACTGTGTCATTTCTTACTCTCCAGGAACTGGCGCCGGACATTTTCAATGCCTGGTCGCAATGCAGATTCTTCCATCGCGCCATCCATTTCGTGCGGGCGGACAGGCATTTGATCTTGCTGTTAACGCGCATTTGCAGTGGCACGCAAGCCGCGAACGCGCAGCTGTGAGGTGAAGCAAGGCGATGGCGCAATGGTTGCATCAAACCGCAACAAATCTCATGCATGGCGCTGGCGAAACCGCGGTTGAGGATTATGAAATGACGGATCGGCAAAGCAAGGCAATCGCATTGAACAGGCGATCCCTCCTGCAAAGGTTTGGCGGTGCAGCGGTCGGGCTTTTCGCGCTCCCCCTGGCCGCGCCGACACTGGCAGCGCCGGTCTTTCGCAAATACCCGTTCCAGCTTGGTGTGGCGTCGGGTGATCCCTCTGCCGATGGCTTTGTCATCTGGACCAGGCTTGCGCCCGAACCGCTTGAAGTGGATTACGGAATGCCGGTGGCTGCAGTTGAAGTTGAATGGCAAGTTTCTGCGGATGAGCGCTTTCGCGATATCGTGCAAAGCGGCACCGCCTTTGCCCGGCCCGAGCTTGGTCATAGCGTACATGCAGAGATTGCAGGATTACAGCCCAATCGCCCCTATTGGTATCGCTTCAGTGCCGGGCGTGAGCGCAGCCTCTGGGGCCGCGCCAAGACCTGTCCGGCAATCGGTCAGCCCCTTGAGCGACTGCGTTTCGGCGTCGCCGGATGCCAGCATTACGAGCAAGGGTATTACACCGCGCACCGTCATCTGGCTGCCGAAGAGCCGGACTTCGTTTTCTGCTACGGAGATTATATCTACGAGGGGCGATCCAGCCGCGTGTGGAATGGCGGGGAAACCGGCCCGCTTGAAAATGTCCGTGAATATCTGGGTGACGAGCTATACTCCCTCGGCGACTACCGTCGTCGCTACGCCCAGACGAAGATGGAT
>JBASBA010000501.1:0-2385 GCA_049650885.1 Alteraurantiacibacter sp.
TGGTTGCGCAAATCCGGTGAGGTATCCACAAGCAGGCGTTTGCCTTGGTTGCTTTGCACGATGATGGAGACGCGGCTTCGCCGGTTCTTCGGCTCCTTCGGATCGCATTCGCCCCAGTCATTGCCGATCCGCGGGACGCCCGTGGAGGTGCCGCAGCCAAGGACCAGCAGCTTCACGCCGATGCTCCAGCTTTTGTGAAGAGATTGAAGAAGTTGCGCGATGTGGTTGCCGCCAATTCTGATACGTCTTCACCGCGCAGATCAGCCACGAATTGCGCCGTATGGCGAACGAATGCCGGCTCGCAAGTCTTCCCCCGGTTTGGCACCGGAGCAAGGAACGGGCTGTCGGTTTCCACCAGCAGGCGATCTGACGGGATATCCTTCGCAAAGTCCTGCAAGTCCTTGGCATTCTTGAACGTCACGATGCCTGACAAAGAGATTGTAAGGCCCATATCCAGCACCTTGCGCCCGAAACCTGCGCTGGCCGTGAAGCAGTGGATCAAAGCCGGAAAGGCCCCCTTCCCCAGTTCATCGGCCAGGATTTCGGCAGTGTCATCCTCCGCATCACGGGTATGGATCACGATGGGAAGACCCGTCTCTCTTGCCACGTCTATATGCATTCGGAAGAGGTCGCGCTGTATCGCGCGATCGGACTTGTCATAGTAATAATCCAGTCCGGTTTCGCCAATCCCGATCACGCGCAGATGGTCTGTCGCTTCACGCAACACCTGGCGTCCAAGATCGGTATGCTTGTCGGCTTCATGCGGGTGAATACCGACCGTCGCCCACACGTCGCTTTCGCGCTCCGCGGTTGCAACTACGTCGCTCCATTCGCTTTCGCGTGTCGAAATATTCAAGAAGCCAGTGACGCCAGCATCGCGAGCATTGCCCAGCACCTCGTTCTGCCGTTCAATCAGGCCTTTGTAATTAAGGTGACAGTGGCTGTCGATCAGCGGGGCATTGATGGTCATTGCGCAGGCTCCGTTTCCGGCATTTCCAGGCGCGGGAACAGGCCCTCCGGCTTGTCGAGCGTGAACCCGGATTGCGACAGCGAAACATACCAGTCGGAACGAATGGCATCGAAATCGCGCAGTTCCGGCGACACGCCCATTGCATCCAGCAGCTTGCCCATCGATCCGGGCATTACGGGTACCACGGCGACCGCAAGTTGCGCGATACAGCCATACAGTGTTGCCAGGACGGTTTTCATACGCTCGGGATCGGTCTTCTTCAGCGCCCAAGGGGCCTGGGCATCGACATAGGCGTTGCAAGCGAAAACGGCGCCCATCCAAGCTTCCAGCGCCTGTGCAAAGGCGAGCTGCGTATAGGCGGCAGGCATGTCCTTATGGATTACGCGCGCCACATGGGCGAAAAGCGCTTCATCCTCATCCCTGGGGTCTTTGAGCGGCGGAAGGCTGCCATCACAATTCTTGTAGATCAGCGACAGAGTGCGCTGGGCAAGATTGCCATAGCTGTTGGCGAGTTCAGAATTTGACCTGCTTACAATAGCTTCTGGCGAATAGCTGCCATCCTGTCCGAAGGAAAATTCACGCAAGAGGAAGTAGCGCAAGACGTCCACTCCGTAAGCATTCGCCAGGTCGGTTGGATTGGTAACATTGCCCAGCGATTTGGATTCCTTTTGCCCCTTGTTGAGCAGGAAACCATGCGCATACACCTGCCGCGGCACCGCCATTCCGGCGCTCATGAGAAAGGCTGGCCAGTAGACGGTATGAAAGCGCGTAATGTCCTTGCCAACCAGATGCAGATCGGCCGGCCAGAACTTCGCGATGTCGGGCGTATCATCCGGATAGCCGAGGCCAGTCAGATAATTGGTCAGCGCATCCACCCATACATACATCACATGGCCATCGCTTCCCGGCGCCGGCACGCCCCAGTCAAAACTGGTGCGACTGACGGATAGATCGCGAAGACCGCCTTCCACAAAGCGCATCACTTCGTTGAGGCGGCTTTCCGGACGGATGAAACCGGGATTATCTTGGTAAAGCTGCAACAGCTTGTCGCCATATGCAGATAGCTTGAAGAACCATGTCTCTTCCGCAGTCCATTCAACCGGCGTTCCCTGCGGAGAGAGCTGTTCACCGCCCTCGCCTTCTTCCAGTTCGCTCTCGTCGTAATAAGCTTCGTCACGGACCGAATACCATCCTTCGTACCTGTCCAGATACAGGTCGCCATTATCTTCCATCGCTTTCCAGATGGCTTGGCTGGCACGATAGTGATCCTCGTCCGTCGTGCGGATGAAACGGTCGTAAGAGATGTCAAGGCTATCGAACAAATCATGGAAATGGCTGGACATTTCGTCTGCAAGTTCACGTGGTGTCTGACCCAGGTCGCGGGCCTTCTGGGCCATTTTCAGGCCATGCTCGTC
>JBASBA010000502.1:0-5418 GCA_049650885.1 Alteraurantiacibacter sp.
ATCGCCATGGTGATCGCCTTTACCGGCGGGCGACCCGGCATGATCTCTGCCGCGACGGCAGCCGTTGCCGTGGTGGTGGTGCCGCTGGTGCGCGATCACGGGGTGGAATACCTCTTCGCCGCCACCATCCTGATGGGCATTTTCCAGGCCATCGCCGCTTTCCTGCGGCTGGACCTGCTGATGCAATTCGTCTCGCGCAGCGTGATTACCGGCTTCGTCAATGCGCTGGCGATCCTGATCTTCATGGCGCAGGTGCCACAGCTGAATCTGGCAAACGAAGGCGTAAGCATGTTGACCTATGCGATGGTCGCAGGCGGTCTTGCCATTATCTACCTGCTGCCGCGCCTGACAACCGCCGTTCCGTCCCCGCTGGTGGCCATTATCGTGCTGGGCGTGTTGTCGATAGGCCTGAACTGGGATGTGAACACGGTGGCGGATATGGGCGAACTGCCCGAAGGCCTGCCCTATTTCATCATTCCCGACGTACCGCTTACGGTGGAAACCTTCCAGATCATCGCGCCATACGCGCTGACAATGGCCGCCGTCGGCCTGCTGGAATCGCTGCTGACCGCGCAGATCGTGGACGATATGACGCACACCGAATCCAACAAGCAGCGCGAATGCGGCGGCCAAGGCGCGGCCAATATCGTCGCGGCATTCTTTGGCGGCATGGGCGGGTGCGCGATGATCGGGCAGTCGGTTATCAATGTCACCAGTGGCGGGCGCGGACGTCTGTCCAGCTTCGTTGCCGGCGTCACCTTGCTGGTATTGCTGGCAGCGCTTGGCCCAATTGTCGGACAGATCCCGATGGCGGCGCTTGTCGCGGTGATGATCATGGTGAGCATCGGCACATTCAGCTGGAATTCCATCCCCAACATCCGCCATCACCCGTGGCCATCATCCGTGGTGATGTTGACGACCGTGGTGATCGTGGTGTGGACGCACAATCTGGCGCTGGGCGTGCTGGCGGGCGTATTGCTGTCCGGCATTTTCTTCACCGGAAAGGTGCAGCAGATGTTCAGCGTTACACGGGTGCGGGAGGGCGACACCGCCACCTATCACATAACCGGCCAGATCTTCTTCGCCAGCGTCGATCGGTTCTTCTACGCGATCGGCCCGGAAAGCCGCATGGACGACCCCGCAGATAATGTGGTGGTGGACGTTACCAAGGCGCATTTCTGGGACATCTCCGGCGTCGGCGCGCTGGACAAGGTGGTTGAACGCATGCGCCGCAATGGCCGCAGCGTGCAGGTGGTAGGCCTGAATCAGGCGAGCGCCGACCTGGTCGACAAGTTCGCGCTGACAGACAAGACCGGCGTGGAAGTCGGGCTTGCCCCGCATCCTTGAGTGAAGCGGGGGGAGGCTCGCCGGCGCCGGACTATCGGGCTGGCGTGCCGCGCACCATCAATTCGGCAGGCGGTGCTGCAGGAAAAAGCGCAGCATCTCACGCGAGGCATCCGGGCCGCTTGCATCGGTGTAACTGCCCTTCGGCGATCCGCCCGACCATGCGTGCCCTGCACCCGATATCTGCCATTCTTCCGAAAAACTTCGCCCCGCCTTGTCGATCAGTGCCGTGCGGCGATAGCTGCGTCCGCCCGCGCTGGTGCCTGACATTTCATCGCGCTGCGCACCGAAAAGCTGTGGTGCCTTTGCCAGGGCCGCGTGGATTTGCACGCTGTTATCGGGATGGACGGTAGCATCGCTATCCCCATGGAAGGTTATGACAGGCACGAAAGCCTCCGCCCTGGAGGTGCGCTTTGCCCCCTTGCCGCGCATTGCCGCCAGCGCGCTGGGCAAATTGCGCGCAGAGCGATGGGCAAGGCCGGAATGGATACCGGCAGCGGCAAAAATATCGGGGTAGGCGGCAGCCATGATTGCCGCGGCCGCGCCGCCGGCGGACAGGCCGGCAACATAGACCCGGGCGGGATCGGCGCCATGTTCGGCAACCACTTCGCGCGTGATGCCGGCTATCATCGCCGGTTCACCCTTGTCGCGCCCTTGGTCGCCTGGGCGAAACCAGTTCCAGCACTTTTGCTGGTTCGCGGATTGCACCTGTTCCGGATAGGCGACGATAAAGCCCATTTCCTCCGCAAGCGCATTCATCTGCGTTCCGCGGGCAAAGTCCTCGGCAGATTGCGTGCAGCCGTGCAGCATCACCACAAGGGGCGGCTTCTCGATCAGATTTGCAGGAATAAAGAGCACGTAGTCCAGCGTGCCGTCAGCGCCCTGATACGTGCGACGAACACCAGTGCCTGTTTTCGCAGACGGCGTTTTCGTGCGCTTCGTTGTTAGCGCGGCGGTTTGCGGCCCCTCCAGCGCTCGCGTGACGCGCTTCGCCTCTTTCATCGGCGGTTCGTCTGGCGTGGTTTCTCGATTGCCACTGCCCCCGCCACTGCCCAGCGACTGGCGAATTTTCGCAGTCGCCTCACCAAGACGGCCAGCCTTGGTAAGCGCCAGAATTTCTTTCATTGAGCGGTTGAGCGGGATGTTCATGTCAGTTCCTTGCCTGCTGTTGGCACGGCCAGTGCACCTGCTCCGCGTCTGATGCGCAAGCTGCGGGCGCTCAGGGCGACAATGCCCCGGGCTCGTTGCCAAAATGGTGCGCCGCAGCAAGCACTGCAAGGATTATATTGCACCGCACCATTGATCTGACGGAATTTTCTGACAACGCCGGTCGCCGCGGGCCGCAGTCAGGTGTGGTATTCCACCGTCTTCATCAGTGCACGGCGCTCGCGTTTCTTGGTTATCTGCCGCGTTGCGATGCTGAGCGGCTGCACCTTCGTACCCTGCTCCGCCCGCTGTTCGAACTCGAAGCTGCGCGAGGCCGCTATCGGCAGCTTTTCCGATGCAACCAGCGCCACCGCTATCAGATCCAGCCGCAACACATCGCTGACGACGACTTCCGTTTCGTCATTCGCATCCAGCATGGCCTGGGTAATCTCCTCGAAGTGCCCGATCACCAGATATTCGCCGGTATCGAGACTGCCCTGCCCCATTTGCGAGCGGGCATCCTGCCGCAACTCCTCCTCCGGTAACTCCCGAAGGTCGGTCAAGGCCAGCTCGATCGTACGGTCGGCCAGATGCAGCGTGCCGAGCAGGCTGGTGATATAGACGGGTTGCGGGCTCATATTGGTGATGAGGCAGCGACTGCGGATGCCCTTGCCCGCTGCACGGGTCACCCAGAATGTAATATTGCCGTGTAGCCCTGAACTGCACGAACAGAAGTTGCAGATAGGTGATTCAGACGATCAACATCAGAAAACTGATGGTCACGCTTAACAGACCGCTGTCCTGCTCAATCCATTCCCACACAGCGAAAGCTCCGTCTCTCGATGCAGGCCGCCACGGGCTGCAGGTCAGCTGTAACCTGAACGCTTGCGGAGCTTACAGCACGTATTTCGACAGGTCGGTGTCTGCTGCCAGATCGCTCAGCTTCTCGCGTACGTAATTTGCATCCACCGTCACGCTCTGGCCGGACATCTCCTCGGCCTCGAAGCTCAATTCCTCGAACAGCTTTTCCATCACCGTCTGCAAACGCCGTGCGCCGATGTTCTCGACGCCTTCATTAACCTGCGCGGCCAGTCGCGCGACTTCCGCCACGGCATCGTCGGTCATCTCGACATCAAGTTTTTCCGTGCCGAGCAAGGCTTTGTACTGGCTGACCAGATTGGCGCGGGTTTCGGAAAGGATACGCACGAAATCTTCTTCGGTAAGGCTGCGCAATTCCACGCGGATCGGCAGGCGGCCCTGCAATTCGGGCAGCATGTCCGAAGGCTTTGCCACATGGAACGCGCCGCTGGCGATGAACAATACGTGGTCCGTTTTCATCGGGCCATATTTGGTGGCAACCGTGGTGCCTTCGATCAGCGGCAGCAGATCGCGCTGCACGCCTTCGCGCGACACCGAAGCGCCGCGCCCGTCGGACACGGCAATCTTGTCCACCTCGTCCAGGAAAACGATGCCGTTGGTTTCCGCATTTTGCAGGGCAACGCGGGCAACATCGTCCTGGTCCATGCGCTTTTCAGCTTCCTCGTCCACCAGCTTGTCCCAGGCTTCCGGCACCTTCAGCTTGCGCTTCTTCTTGGGCGCGCCGCCGAAGGCCTTGCCCATCATGTCGCTGAGATTGATCATGGTGGCGCCCCCGCCCATGCCGGGGATGTCCATATTCATGTTGGGTGCGTCTTCCACCTCGATTTCGACTTCGGTGTCATTCATCGAGTTTTCGACGATACGCTGGCGAAAGCTCTCGCGCGTCGCTTCACTGGCGCCGCTGCCCACCAGCGCATCGAGCAGGCGGTTCATCGCCGCATCACTGGCCGCTTCGCGCACGGATTCGCGGCGGCGCTCCTTTTCCAGCCGGATCGCCTCTTCCACCAGATCGCGGGCGATCTGCTCTACGTCCCGGCCGACATAGCCGACTTCGGTAAACTTGGTGGCCTCCACCTTCACGAAAGGCGCTTCGGCCAGCTTCGCAAGACGCCGACTGATCTCAGTCTTGCCGCAGCCGGTGGGGCCGATCATCAGGATGTTCTTGGGCGTTACCTCGTCACGCAGGTCGGGAGACAGGCGCTGGCGGCGCCAGCGATTGCGCAGGGCCACGGCCACGGCGCGCTTCGCCTCTTTCTGGCCGATGATATGTTCGTCGAGAGCGGCGACAATCGCCTTGGGGGTAAGATTATCCATCGCCGCTCATTTGGAGTATTTTTCTGCGGCTTCAACCCCGGCACCGCTCAGCCCGCCAGGTGTCATACGCCGGTGCGTTGCAGAATCGCGTCATCATACGTGCCAGCACCCAGGCGGCGGTTCAGCCAGCGTGTTACGGGTCGCTCCAGCACCAGGAAAAACATCCAGCTTGCAAGCATAGTTCCTGCCAGCAGCGTGATGAGAAATGCCCAGGCCCCGCCCGGCAGACCCAGCGTTCCCCACACCCATGTCCAGAAATGAGCGGCGGGAATATGCAAAAGATACAGCGCATAGCTGGCATCGCCCAGACGGTTGACGAAGCCGGGCGCAGGCAGCGTCAACGGCCCTCCCAGCACGGCGATGGCCAGCAGCACGGCGGGCGCCCCGGCCCAGGCGAGGTATCCAAAATTCAGCGATGCCGGATCCTGCGGAACGGGCATGAAAGAAACGCATGCGACTGCGCAAACCAAAGCCAGCGCTCGCAAACATACTGGAAGCACGATGCCATGCTCTCTGGCCATCGCCAGTGCCATGCCGCCAGCAAAGATCAGCACGACAGGCCGGGACGCGGTAAATACAACAAAGCTGGCAGGCTGGAACACCACTCCCCCCAGCACGACAACAAACAGCGCGACGATGACAAGGGCGATGGCCCATCCCCGTGAGAATATCAGGAATATTGCGAAGACGAGGTAGAACACCATCTCGTAAAACAGCGTCCAGCCAACCCAGAGG
>JBASBA010000503.1:0-9334 GCA_049650885.1 Alteraurantiacibacter sp.
GGCGATTCAACAGCGCCCGCGCACAGAATGATCTCGCCGCGGCACGCGATTTGCCGGCCATCCAGAACCACGCCAGCAGCCCGGTTGCCATCGAAGACGACCTTTTCCACGGTGCTGCCGGTGATGATCTTGAGGTTCGCCCGCGCGCGCACCGGATCGAGAAAGGCCCGCGCGGCCGAGAAGCGCTGCCCTTTCCAGGTTGTCGTGGGCTGGTAACCCATCCCCTGATCGGCCACCACATCCACCGCGTTGACATCGGCAACAGTCGGCACGCCCATTTGCGCGCCTGCCCGCAACATCGCCTCTGTAACCGGATTGCCATCTGCAAACACCGAAATGCGCAAAGGTCCACCGATGCCGCGCCATTCTGCCGCGCCCAATGCATGATCTTCCAATGCCACGAAGTGGCGGCCCATGCGATCCCAGCCCCAGCCTGTGCAGCCGGCCTTTTCCCAATCGTCGTAATCCTGCGGCGCGCCGCGCATGTAGACCATGCCATTGACCGAGCTTGATCCGCCAATCGTGCGCCCTTTGAGCCACATCTCCTCCGGCTGGTTGCCCGAGGGTTTGACATTGTAGGCAAAGACATGCGGATTGGCAGGGTCGAGCAATTTGCCCACGCCGCGCGGCATGCGGATCAGCGGGCTCTTGTCGTCCGGCCCGCTTTCGATCAACAGCACTTTGGTCGCCGGGTCGGCGCTCAGCCGGTTGGCCAGCACGCAGCCGGACGAACCCGCACCCACGACGATGAAATCGAATGTGGTATCCGTAGCCATCGCGTCAGCGCTGAACCGGCAGCTGGTAGTACGGCTCCTGATGGTCAGACGTTTCCATATCCGCTCCCTTCCATGAACCGATGTGTTGCCGCTCATGACCGCCGTGTCCTACCCAGTGACAGGTTCAACGACATTTCCCGTGCCTAGCATTCAAAATGAAAATACCGCCGCATATGGCTGCATGAAAGGACGCGCGCATGGGGGATCCGACACCGCTGGAACTGATTGGCGAAGCCGGTCTGGGAGCAGACATGGCCGCAGGCGTTCTTCCCGGACTGACTGCAGCGATGGATGCGCTGGCGCAGGAGAGCGGGCTTTCGCAGTCGGGGCGCGAGCGTGCGCTGGCGCAGTTTCGCGATAATTTGTCGCGCCTTTCCGCTATAGCGGCGGACCGCAAGGCGCATCCGGAAATCGCCGAAGTCGTTATCGAGCGACCGGTATTTATCCTTGGCCTGCCGCGCTGCGGCACCTCGATCCTGCACGCGCTGATTGGTGCCGATCCGCAGATCCGCACGCCCCTGCAATGGGAGGTTGCCGCGCCATCACCGCCGCCAGAGGCCGCGACTTTCGATACCGATCCGCGTGCCGATGGCTTTGATGCCTATGTGCGTGAGAATTTCACCGGGGCCTGGGCCGATGTGCTGAAAGCGCATCCTATTGGCGCGCGCATACCGCAGGAATGCGGGATGATTTTGGAAACCGCATTCCAGGGTATCAACCCTGCGATGCTGTTCCGCCTGCCTGCCTATTACGATTGGTATCGCAAGGCGGATACGCGCTTTGGCTATCGCGTACACAAGATGTGGTTGCAGCACCTGGCATGGAAAAACCCGCGCAAGCGCTGGGTTCTCAAGGTGCAGGAACACGCGCACCACTTGCCCGAATTGCTGGATATCTACCCCGATGCCGTGCTGGTGCAGCCGCACCGCGACCCGGTAACGGTCATGGCTTCGATCTCGCGGCTGATCGAAGTCATCCGCTGCGTTGCCTTTGACCGGATCGACCGCGATGAGCTGGGTCAGGAATTGCTGCACCTGTGGCACGATGGCCAGGCGGCGGCGCTTTCCTGGCGGGAGTCCAACCCGCAAGTGCAAGTGCTGGATCTGGCCTTCAGAGACCTGATTGCCGATCCTGTCGCCGCGGTGCGCAAGGTCTATGATCACGCCGATATCGCGTTTTCGAATGAAAGCGAGGAAGCGGTAGCGCGCTGGTGGCGCGAGCATCCGTCCGACAAGCACGGGCAGCACCGCTACGAACTGGCCGACTACGGGCTGACGCGCGAGCAGGTTGAAAGCGTCTATGCCGACTACATCAGCGCTTACGAGCCGTATCTGTGAGCCGCTGGCCCGACTATCTCGCGCAGCTGGCTTCGGCGGAGGATATCCTCTTCATGCTGCCGGGCGATGCTCACGGGCTTGAGCGTGCTGAAGTCGAGAAGATGCTGTTCGCGGCGCTGGCATCGGGCTGGCTGACGACCTTTGCCGATCGCGACCACCCTGATTTCGTCCCTGCGGTGGGCACGCATTTCAACCTTGTCGGTACAAATCCCGACTTCATCTACGCCGCAGCATCCATCGATGGCAACGGCAGCTATCTAATTACCGGAGAGCGGGGGGAATGCCTGTTCCTGCAGATGGATATTGCTGCTGGCGGGCTGGGCGTGATGGACACACTTGGCCCATCGCTGGGTACCATCGATTTCGACGATCTCTCGCTGGACGGGGCGGGGCGCTTTTCACTGATACTGAGCGCGGAAAAACCGGCGGAGTGGCAGGGTGACTGGCACCCTCTCGATCCCACTGCGCGTTCGCTTTCGCTGCGGCAGGCGAGCTATGACTGGGGTGCAGAGCGGGAGGCGCGGATCGCCATCGAACGCACCGATCTGGCCCATGCACCAAGCCGCTGGAGCGAGGCGGAGATTGCCGAGCGGCTGATGGCCCTATGCGCCTATCCCAAGCGGCTGGCAGGCATGGCCATGGGCTTCATCGCGGGGCAGCAGCAGAAGGGGTTGTGGAACGACTTCGAGCATGACGACTGGGCCGGGCGCGGCGGTGTGGAGGGGCAGCACTACTACCAGGGCTTGTTCCGGCTGGAGCCGGATTGCGCGCTGGTGCTGGAAACCGACCTGCCGGAAACAGTTCGTTACTGGAACGTGCAACTGAACGACATGCGCTGGAACACGCTTGACTGGATGAACCACCAGTGCAGCCTGAACGGCGGGCAGGCCAGCATCGATGAAGATGGCAAGTTCCGCGCGGTGATCGCTATGGAAGATCCGGGCATTGCAAACTGGCTGGACCCGGCTGGGCATGAGCAAGGTTCCATCATGCTGCGCTGGACCGGTGCCAGCAGCGGCCCTGCGCCAACGCTCAGTTGCGTCGCGGCAGGAGACGTGCTGGAGCAGCTGGGTCCGGGTGCCCGGCGGATATCGCCAGAGGAACGCCAGCAATCCCTGCGCGCGCGCCGGCGCGCGGTGCAGATGCGCCGTCGCTGGTAAGCGGAAATCTCGTCAGGCCGCGCCCAGCTTTTCGGTGCCGCCGGTCATGACATCATCACCCATGCGCGCCCGCGCGCCCTCCTCGGCGGCAAGGCCTTCTGATGTGGGGTGCTGCACGTGATCCTTGGTCAGCTTATCGGTCAACTTGTCCCAATGGGTGACAAGCAGGCTTTCCTGTTCGACAAGCGGTGAAACGGACAATTCAGGCAAGTCTTTCCAAGCCTTCCAGCTGTCGGCGGAATTGACTGTAGATGCCCACGTAATTGTATTTTGGCGTGGTGGGTATCATCTGGCCGAAGCTGCGAAAGGCCAGCAGTGCGGCGCTTTGCACGCCCGCCCGCCGCACGGTCGCGGGCAGGTAGTGATCGGCATACCATGCCCGCAATTCGGCATCTTTGCCCGGCACCGCTTTGAACTGTTCGAAGACCACGCCGCCAGAATGGGCAGTGTCAGAATCGTTGTCGCGGAAGGCCAGCGGGTAGTAGTGATAGTCCTCCAGCACGCCGTCATCGATGGCGGTGGTCACCATCATGCGGGCGGTCAGTGCGTTTTCCCAGTGCTCACGGAAAAAACGCTCCGGGTCGAAGACATCGTAGAGCGCGAAATATTGCCAGTTATAGTCCGATGGAACAGCCATCGGCCGTCGTCCAGATCGGCTTCGCGGCCCGGATGCGCCTTGGTCAGCACCACCAGCACGGCCTCGATCATGCCCGCTCTCCGCTGACGGAGGTGAAGGGCATGTGCGGCGCGCCCATCCCCTCCCGATACGAGATCGGCTGCTTGCCATCGGTATCCTTCACGTCAAGGCGCTGGCCCAGTTCTGCCCCGATCAGTGCCTGACCGCTGAGCGACATCAGTTCGGGCGACGAATGGAGGGCGTGTAGCACTCGGCCGGTGAATTCCGGCGTTTCCCAGTTGGGCAGGGCTTCGCGCATGTCAGGCGGCAGCATTTCGGACGGCATCGCGCGCACGGCATCGGTAAGGATGAAACCCGGCCAGTAGGAAATTGCCGCAACGCCGTGCGGCGCAAGGTCCACCGCCATATCGGCCATCATCTTGTCGGTTCCTGCCTTTGCTGCGCCATAGGCTGCGCCATGAAAGTAGGAGACGGCGCCGTAGAAGGATATGCTGGCAATCAGCCCCTTGCCCGCCTTCGCCATGATTGGCGCGGCGTGCCAGGCAGCGACATAGTTGGACCGCAGGCCGACGTCGATCATGTCGACAAGGTGCAGCGGCTTTTCCCAGAAGGGGCCGGGCGCAATCAAATCCATCGCGTGAACGGCGGCGGCATTGTTGACCAGAATATCGATCCCGCCAGCTTCCTCCTCGATCCGGGCAAAGGCGCCTGCCACTGATTCATCGTCGGCATGGTCGCAAGCTATGGCGATGGGCGTGCCGCCGCGTTGCTCGATTTCGGTAGCGACGTCTGCAAGGTCGGCTTCATTACGCCCGGTCACCACCACGGTAGCGCCCGTGTTGCCGAACTCACGCGCGATGCCGCGCCCAAGACCCCTGGTTGCGCCGGTCACGACTGTGACAATGCCCATCAATTCTCTCCTGCTGTGCGCACGCCACGCGGCAAGGCGTAGGCAATCATTTCATTGCTGTATCCGGAAAGGATTCCGCCGTGGCCGCCTGCTGCGATCACCACGAATTGCCGGCCGGACCGGTCGGACCAATAGGTCATGGGCGTGGCGTTGCCGCCGGCAGGCAGCCTGCCGTGCCACACTTCTTCGCCAGTGCGAATGTCATAGGCGCGGATCATGTGTTCCTGCGTCGCCCCGATGAACGCCAGTCCCGAGCCTGTAATCACTGCCCCGCCGATGTTTGGAACCCCCATCGGGATAGGTATGCCGAGCGGCAACAGCAGCGGTCCGCTATCACGTGCAGTGCCGAAGGGATTTTGCCACAACAGTTCACCCGTGTTGAGATCTACCGCGCTGACCAGCCCGTAAGGCGGCTGGGTGCACGGTGCCACCAGCGGGGAAAGGAACGGCGCGACCGAAGCGGCATAGGGCGTTCCAGTCTGCGGCACCGGACCTGCCACGCTTTCGAAGCTGGCGATCTTGGCCGGTTGCAATCCCATCCGGTCTGCCTCTTCGCGCGAAATCAGGCGGTTGTAATTGATGACATGCGACGAATTGACAAAGGCGATGCCGCTGCCCGGATCGATGGCGACGCTGCCCCAGTTGTTGCCGCCTAGCGAGCCCGGCCAGATGATCGAGGCGCTATCGGTTTCCAGCGGGGTCAGATGGCCGTCAAAACGGGCCTTGCGAAATCGCAGGCGGCACCACGCCTGGTCCAGCAGTGCCATGCCCCACATGCTCTTCTCGCTTGGCCGCGGGCCTTCGAAACTCGGCAGGCCGACAGAGAACGGCTGTGTGGGCGAGGCGCGAGTCCCTTCCGCCTCGGACACGGCGACAGGCAGTTCGGCGACCTCCGCGATGGGTTCGCCCGTGCGGCGGTCGAGCATGAACATCTCGCCGCGCTTGGTTGGCTGCAACAGGGCAGGGCGGCCATCGGCAAGATCGAACAGCACCGGCTGGGAGCCAACATCATAGTCCCAGATGTCGTGATGCGTGGTCTGAAAATGCCAGCGTGGCCTGCCGGTTTCGGCGTCTAGGGCAACAATGCTGCTTGAATAGGTTTCCATCTCCGGCGTGCGGTGCAGGCCGCTGTAGTCGGGGGTGGCATTGCCCAGCGGCACATAGACCATGCCCAGCTCTTCATCGGCGCTCATCACGCTCCAACTGTTGGGCGTTCCGGGCGTGTAGGTTTCTCCCTCGCCGGGTTCGGCAAGGCGATCGGGCGCGCCCATGTCCCAGGCCCAGGCCAGATCGCCTGTCACCGCATCGAAAGCGCGAATTACACCCGACGGCTCTCCGGTCATCTGGCCATCGGTCACCCAGCCGCCAACCACCAGCTTTCCGCCAATCACGGTTGGCGGCGAAGTGACGTGATAGTAGCCCGGTGGGGCCTCGCTCATGCCGCGCAGAAGGTCGACTGCGCCCGCCTCGCCAAATCCGGCACAAGGCTGGCCGGTGCGGGCGTCCAGCGCGATCAGTCGGCTGTCTATCGTGGCGGTATAGATGCGCGATGCGCAGCTTTCGGTCTCGTCCGCATCAGGCGCGGCGTAATGGCTGACCCCGCGGCATGTTTGCCCGAATACCCCGGTGGTGTCGGCATTGGCAGCAAAGCGCCAGAGCTGCTCGCCGCTATCGGGATCAAGGGCGATCACATCGTTGTAGCCAGTGCAGAAATACAGCCTGTCGTCGATCATCAAAGGCGTGGCCTGGAATGGAGCAGCCTCGCCGTTGGGCTCTGCCCCGGTAGAAAAGCGCCACACCTCCTCAAGGGCACCAACGTTGGCGCGGGTAATCTGGTC
Source organism: Alteraurantiacibacter sp. (assembly GCA_049650885.1). Lineage (GTDB taxonomy): Bacteria > Pseudomonadota > Alphaproteobacteria > Sphingomonadales > Sphingomonadaceae > Alteraurantiacibacter. The sequence continues at coordinate 6,659 of JBASBA010000503.1, forward strand.
TAGTGGAGAGAAGCGTCGTCCGGCCTGAAGGTTACCGTAATGGTGCCATTCACCATCGCGAGCGTCTTGGGGTGCCGCTGCCAATGCAGAAAGATCCTTCCCGCCCGCAATGCGATCGTTCCAGAAAGTCCACGACAGACCGCCTGCCACAGCCAGCACGGCTGCAGTCAACAGGCCGGCGCTTAACCGGCTAACGGGCTTCGTAGCCAGCGACCGTCGGACCCACGGCATCAGCAGCCAAATGCCAATTCCTGTAAGCAGGCCCATCCGCCCAAACAGCGGCCAGAACGAAATCCCCGATTCCCACATCGACCATACAAGCGAGACCGCCCAAAGCGCGCCATACGCAAGCAGCGCCTTGGGCGATTGGCGCCAAAGCAGAAATGCAATGGCGACCAGGGCAAGTCCGCAGGCCAGGTAATAGGGTGAGCCGCCTGCCAGCAGCAGTTGCCCGCCCAACCAGACGAGGCCGAGGCCCAGCAGCAACAGCACGATTGCCAGCAAACGGTTGAGCCAAGTCATGCGAATCCTATCCTCGATCCTTGTGCATCAGGGCACCAGCGCGCTCGGCCCGCCGAACAGGATGCGACCGAGCATGGCGGGTGCCAGGTTAATGACGAGGAAGGTGACCTGGAACAGCAAGGCCATGCCCCACAGCCGGGTCCATTCACGGCGCCACCCGGCAGGTTTTGCTGCAGCGCCGATGCGCACTTCGTGAGCCATGAAACCTTGCGCATTCCTGTCTGCCAGCAGACCGACGAACCAGCCCGCCCACAGTCCGATCAGCAAGGGAAAGACCAGCGGCAAGCGACCTTGTTCGCTTTCCAGCGCAGGGCCGACTACCGAATCATATGTCCACCAGCCATTGGCGACCGAACTGCCTTCGACATAAATCTGGTAAGCCAGAAACAGCGGGAAGGCAGTGAGGAAGCTTAGTGCATAGACCGAGCGGGCAGGAAACTTCCGCTTCAGGAATAGCACCAGGGACGTAAGCAGAGGAATCGAGACGGCAAACCACCAGCCCCAGCTGAACGGCATGAACATCGGCTTCACCGGGGTGGTAAAAGCCATATCGCCCCAGAAGGGAAGGCGGTCGAACTGCGGATTCCATGCCAGATAAGCGCCCCAATCCGCAAAGAATTCTTGCCAGAAGGCGCTGGATCCGGCGACCAGCAGAAGGCCGAAGAGAGGAATCCGGCGGTTCTTCGCAGCAAGCCCCGCAGCTGCCAGCAGCAGGATGCACCACAGGTAGATGCTGCCGGTTTCCATCATCCACGGATTGACCGGATCGCCCATGGTTCGCGCTGCGATCGCTTCCGGGTTCATTGGGTCAACGCCTTGACATGTTCGGGCAGATTGTGGGCGTAGCTCTTCTTTTCGTAGAGGCTCGAAATTCGCCAACCTTGCTGCGTGCGGCGGAACTGGTGAATGTACCAGAGGCCGAAGAAAATCGTTTGTGGTTCCCCATCGTCGCCAGGAACGACCATCGGGTTATAACAGACGGTGCGCGTCTCGCAGGTATCGCCATCAAATTTGTACTGCGTGGTGGACACCGCGTGCTGGGCCATCGGGATCGGGCCAAGGCTGGATTCGAGAAAGGCCTTTATCTCCGGCAGCGAGCCCTTGATGCCAACCATTTCGCTGTAATCGATCACCGCGTCATCGGTGAAAAACTGGTCCAGGGCATCGAAATCCTTGTTATCTACAGCATAACAATAGCCAACCAGCAGATCCTGAATTTCGAACCTGTCAGACATCTCTTCCATTGAAAGCACGGCAGTCTCCCTTCTGTCCGTCAGCCCTCCTTGAATGCGCCTGAGCAAGGTGGGGCGTTCCTTCCCATTGGTAGGTTGCAGCATGGGTCCTGAAATCGAAAAGGACCGTGTTCGAAGGCCGTGATCCGCAAGGGTACCGGTCGCATGCATTCTAAAGCTGCAATCCGCAGTGCAAATAACTGGAGAGAATTTATGGCCGGACGGATCCCGCCCTTCACAATGGACGACTTCAAGCTCTCGCCTGAAAAGCGAGCAGAGATTTGCGATGGTCTGACTGAGCGCCAGACGCTCATGGTCAACCAGTGGATGGACCTCCACGACAAGCTTAACGTCGGCGACTGGTCGGGGTTTGACGAGTTCATGGATAAGTCGAAAATGACCTACGACAATCCGAACCGTCCTGACCTGGGCACGTTCGAGGAATGGTCGAGTTCCCCGATGGCTCTCTACAAGACCTTCCCGCCATCGGTTTATCGCACGTTGAAGGCCTGGGGTAAGGGCGACGATGAGATCTGCGTGCTGTGCCACCACCACGGCAAGCATACCGGCGGCCCCTACATGGGCGTGCAGCCGACCGGCAACCAGCTGGACGTGCTGTGGTTCAGCTGGATCAAGTTCGAAGGCGACAAGATTGTGCACATCTATTCCATCTCAGATGTGCTCTCGATGCTGATCGATCTTGAAGTGATGGAGCCTCTGCAGCCGGTTGATCCCTACAAGTAGGACCAACCGTCTTTTGTGATTTTTGAAAGGGAGGCAGCGATGCCTCCCTTTCTTGTTCTGGACGGCGCACGGGTCCCCGCGCGCAAACGTCAGGCTTATGCCGGCGAGCGGTGGAAATAGCGCACGTCCAGAGTCTGGCCGCGCACGTGGTAGGTTTCGATGCTGGGCAGGGTAGTCG
>JBASBA010000504.1:0-2801 GCA_049650885.1 Alteraurantiacibacter sp.
CGCAATTCGTCGAACCGGCTCCTGACGCGACTCTTCACGATCGTCAACGTAGAAAGCCTGACCGAGGATCACCCGGCCCAGGAATGGTTCGCGGGCCGGAGCCGTACTGCTCTCGAGATCTTCACCGCCTTCTTCCGCGAGGGGATCGAGCGGGGCGAGATCCGGGCGGACGTGGATCCGGTGCAGGTGTCGGCGGAGATCGTCGCGATGATGGACGGCTTGCAGATCTGGTGGCTGCGCCTGCCGGAGGACGTGGACATGGCCAACGTCTTCGTGGCCTACCTGTCCCGTCTGGAGGCGGCAATCGTCGTGGAATGATCTTTGGGCCGACCTGTATGCCCGGAGAACGCCAGCAAACTATCAGGCGATATAATGAGAAACACGCGCAACCCTGTTTGGAAGTTGAGCCTCAGCGACCGTTCCTCGGGCCGCTTCGAACCGCGATAAACGAAGCGAAGTGAAACGCGGCTTAATCCCCAAAGTTGCCGTTCAGCCATCTCGCAGTTTCAGTCGGTTAGGGCTCGAAGCGGGCTTGCGGCAGCGCCGCGGCCGCGACATCGGAGTGGCGCTGGCGACCGTCACTTCCGGCCCAAGGGCGACCTTCAGCCTTGGATCAGAAGGCTGCAGCGCAGCCCGACAAAGCTGCCGTTCGCCGCGCTTGCGAACCCTTGCGGGTTCGCAAAGTCTGCTGTGCGGGACAAAGCCGGTTTTCGTCACTCGAGCCAGGACGGTCGCTTCCCACGCAATGCGCTCAGCGACAGCACCCGCCGGCATGACCGTTGCGAGCGCCTTCCAGTGCCAAGACACTTGCAGTGTTTGTCGCCTCCTTCAGTGACGTCGCCGTAGAAGCCCCAAACATAAGAATGAGGTCAAGAGAAGCCCTGCCGGCAACGGGACTGGAATAGCCGCGATCGGATCGAATTGAGTTGCGATCGTATTTCCATCGGATACCAGAGAAAATGTTCTGCTATCAGCTAGCCCAAGGATTTCGATATCGGCCAAAGAAAAGAAACTCGAGTCCAGATTTCCACCAACATCCAGAAACTCAAGAACCTCGCTGCCTTGAGGAGAATAGCCGTTGATGAACGACAGTGTCAGAGAGAACATGTCGTTTACAATAAAGTCACCCAGAACGGTCAGGTAGTCACTCTGATTGGCCCCGGTTCCCCCGAACTCGAAGAACAGGCCCGCATCCGTGTTCAGGGTCAGATCACCGTCGATAGTTAGTACCCCGGGCGAGAGGCCCGGCCCCAAGATACCGAGGGCATTCACTGCGACATTACCCGTGACTGTGCCGGTGCCCTGAAGCACGCCCCCGCCGTTCACGGCGACTTCCGAGGCGTTTAGCGTCGAACTGTCACCGAGCGAAACGATCCCATTCAAGGCACGGTCGCCTCGACCATTTCCGAGAATTACGTCACCGGACGTGGACACTACTGCCGTACCGGTAAGGTTCAGGCTCGCGGGAGCGGCAAGATCGTTACCGGCTCCGACCTGTATCCTTGCAGACTGACCCCCCACAACTGATAGTGCGCTCGAATCCAACACGTTGACCGATGCGGAAACCGCATCATTGTCACCAATCCTGAGCCGAGAGGACGTGGACCCGTCGATGACCATAGATGCTCCGCTCTCAAGCAGGAGGTTCGAATTTGCACCAGCCGAGTCACCGACGCGAACGTCGGCACTTCCGTTAGTCACACCTCCTGCGCTGATCGAAACATCGGTGCCTGCACCGCTGAACTGCGCCTGTGCGACCGTATTGACGCCCCCAACCTGAAAGGATGCATCGCCGTCGTCGACGGCAATCATTAGGTCGGAGTCGTCGAATATCAGGTTTGCCGTCTTGTTCGCACCCGAAGTGTTCCCGAGTTGCGAACTTGCATTTCCGGCCTGAGACAGCAACTCCACGACACTTCCGTTCGTCGCCAAGAGCGTGCCCTGACCTCTTGTATGCTCGGCAAAACTGAGGTTCGTGTCCCCAGACGACAGTAGCGAAAGCGTGCCGTTGTCGAGTGCAATCTCGCCAGTTGCCTCTTCGCCAACCTGAACCACTACATTCCTGCCAAAGGGAGCAAGCGCGCTATCGGTCAGTTCGACACTCCCGTCGTTCTCGATGAGCAGCTGGCCAGTGCCGCCCGGCAGCAAAGGATCGAAACGAAGTCCGAGGCTTATTTTTGAGCCGTCGCCGTTCCCGTCGATCCGAAGTTGCGAGCCCGTGCCTGTCACAGTTACCGTCCCGGTTCCGCCGCCATCGCCGACGAGAGCTTCCGGTCGTGCGCCGGATGGAGCAGCGTCAAGATTGAGAACTGTGCCACCGTCAACCGTGACGGTGCCATTCGAACCAGGAGTTCCGGCACCGAGAATGGCCCCTTGCGTAGGTGTCGGCGGATTAAAGAATGCATCGCCAATTAAAATTGTGGCCCCATGAGCCTGGAGCCCGAATACGCAGCCGGCAGCGGCAGCGAGAATTATAAGCCTCATGAATACGCCCCCACGCATGATCTTGCCACTCATCACCTTTCAACACTGACGAGGAAAGTTCGTCAACCCTGCGAGCTGGAGGCTATTAAAGATATTGATGTAATTAAAATTTTGCCGAGTGCATGCCGAAGCTGCGAGTTGATTACAGGTGCGAGTTGGGTTCGAATAGGACATTTTATCGAATCGCCAGATTTCCGTTCCGTCGGCATTCCAGCAATTCGACCACCTCGCAGCATCCGGCACTTTGGGCTCGAAGCCGACCGTCGCCGCGGATTGGTGGTATGGTGGGGCGTCGGCGAAGTGCTGAAGACGTGGCG
>JBASBA010000505.1:0-7044 GCA_049650885.1 Alteraurantiacibacter sp.
CTCAACACCCGATGCACAATTGGTGGAAAGCCTGGGCAAGATCAGCAATGAGATCGATCACGTAACAAGGCAACTGGCCGAAGGGTCGCTGGACGAGTTGGCGATCAAGAACCGCTATCTCGATTACAAGTACGGCGGTGAGGACGCCTCGCTTCCTCCACCCGATAAGGACAGTTAATGGACATCGAAATCCCGCATGATCTTGGCCGTGAAGAAGTGCGCCGCCGCCTTGCCCAGAACAGTCACAAGATCGGTGACAACATTCCCGGTGGCATGGCCAAGGTAGAGACGAACTGGCCCAGCCAAGACCGCATGACGATGTCGATCAACGCGATGGGTCAGATGATCACGGGGCATATTGATGTGGAGGATGACAAGGTTATCTTCCACATGCTGTTGCCGCCCGCCCTGGGCTTCCTGCAACCCATGATCGATGCCGCCATCCGCGATCAGGGACAGCGAATGCTGGCTCCGCCAAAAGACTGAATTGGCGCGCTGCGGTGCGTTAAAGGTCGCGATCTTTTTCAAGATACATTTCGGGAATGCGCAGCGCCTTTGTCGCTTCACGCGTTTCGCGCAGGAACATCAGCAAGGCCCACATCAACAGCGCCACCGCGATGATGAAGGCCACCGCGGCCACCCCGGTTACGTTGATGCCAACGAACTCCTCCAGGAACAGCAGCACCACCGTCAGCCCGATAAACAGGCCGGACAGCACCAGCAGCAGGAAGGCGTGGCTGATGATGCCGATGCGCAGGTCCAGCGATCGCGCCTCGCGCACGATATCGTCATGCTCGACCCCGTCGGTTTGTGAATAGAGGCGCTGCAAATCGCGGCTGCGATCCACCACCCGTCCCAGCCTGACCGATAGCGGGTTCATGATGCTGGCAATCGCCACCAGCACGAAAACCGGCGCCAGCGCCAGCTGGATGGTCTGTGCGATCATGCCATCCATTTAACGGTCACTCCTGTTGCTTTGCCGTGTTACGGGTCTGTGCAAGCGCACAATCTCAAGCACCAGTGTGAAATTCAGCCCGGCAGCGCAAGCCCCGTACTAGCTGCGCGCACGAAAATCGACGCGGTAGCCATAGCGCGCCTCCACCGGCGTGCCGTCACGCGCAGTGGCAGGGTTGAAGCGAATACGCTCCATCACCAGCGGGCATACGCGCGCGGTGGTGGCGGCATCCACATCCGATCTGACGACAGCGCAATTGCGCGCCTGGCCATCGGTCGTGACGATGAACTGCACAGTCACGGACTTTCCGAAACGCGCCGCCCGCCCGCCTTCGGGCACGGGAAAATCGCGCGCCTCGTTCAACTCGCCCGAAGCAACGGAGGGGCTTTCCGCAACAGCACCACCCTGCCCCGATCCACTGCGCCCGCTTCCGGTGCCATCACCGGAACCGCCCGCACCCGTGCCTTCGCCGCTGTCCGTCGCGCCCGCTGCATTGGCCGTTCCGGTGGATGATGCACGCGGTGCCGGACTTGGACGGGGCAAGGGTTGCGGAGGCGCTACCACCTCTCGCGCAACGGCCTCCTCGCCTGCTTCTGCCGCCGCCCCCTCGTCAGGCTGCGGCGGGGCGATGCTCGGCTCCACCTCCGGCGGTTCCTCCTCGTAAGTGGAGACAGTGACTGTCGCGATCGATGTGACCTGCTCCACCATCTGGGCCGTGAATTCCGGCACCAGTGCGCGGGCCAGGGCGTACAGCCCGGCGATGTGAGCCAGTATAATCAGCACGATCAGCTTCCAGTTCAGGCGCTTTCGTGTGCCGTATCGGGTTGCGGCCATCGATCCTCTCTTTCGCGCGTGTATTAGCGCGGCAAAGATAAATCGCCAGTCTGCCGTGATCCACTGGCCAGGCATCACGCGATGGCAGCGGCGCCTTGTTCGTCAGCTATCCCACCCGAAATGATCGGCCAGTTCGCGCGGGGTAAGGCGGTACGTCGCTGCATCGGGCGCGGTCAGCATCCCAGCAATCCAGTCGCTGAATGCGGCTTTCAGATCTGCAAACTTTTCCGGCATCCGGCCGCGCAGATTGGCACGTTCGCGCGGGTCATCAATCACGTTGAATAGATATTCTTCACCCGCGATGGAGAGGTATTTGTACTCGCCGCGCCGCACGGCCTTTTGGTCCTTCGCAACGAAACGCCAGTAAAGCGTGCGTTCGGGCAGGATGCCGCCGGCCAGAACAGGTCGAAGATTTACGCCATCGCTGGGATTTTCGGCAGGTGTGGAACCGCCCGCTGCGGAAAGGAACGTGGGCAAAAAATCCATCGAAAGCGCGGGCACATCGGTTTCGGTGCCGGGATTGGTCAGCCCCGGCCATTTCACGATCAGGGGCACACGCATTCCGCCTTCCAGCAGTTCTGTCTTGATACCCCTGAACGGCCAGTTGAAACTGAAGCGTTCTCCCCCATTGTCCGAGGTGACAACGACGCCCGTATCGTGCCCCATGCCCAGCTGCGCCACGCGCGCCAGCACTCTGCCGATGTTGGCATCGAGGTTGGTTACCATTTCGGCGTAGGTTTCCAGGCTGCCGCCTTCGAAATGGTAGATGCCAGGGTGGCAATCTTGCAGCGTGCTGCCTTCGCGCGCAATGCGCTCGCTCTCTGCGCGGCCTTGGGCATTGGTGCCTTCCCACGGCCAGTGCGGCGCAGTGAAGTGAAGGGAGAGCAGCCACGGCTTTTCCGGCTCTGCCGCGCGCGCATCCATGAACTCGATAGAGCGATCGGCCAGCATATCGGTGTAATAGCCAACCTCCTCGATCTGAACGTCACCGTCCCACAGGTCTTCCTGGCCCGCCACCTGATGGGTGAAGTAATCGACCCCGCCGCCACGGTTGCCCCAGAACTCGTCATAACCGCTTTTCAGCGGGCCGTAATCGGGCAACAGGCCAGGGTGCCATTTGCCCACCAATGCCGTATGATAGCCCTGCGCCCGCAGCAACGAGGGGAGCGTCGGGTGCTCTGGCGGCAGGCCGATGTCTGCCGTCTGCAAAGGCTCATCCAGCCCCACCCGAACACGATACTGGTAACGCCCGGTAATCAGCCAACGCGCGTGGCAGAACAGACTGCGGAATTGGCATATCCGCGATCCGCGCGGGTTCGCCATTGTCCTGCGCCTGCGCGACATTGGCCGAAAGCGCCAGCGCCAATGCACTAGCTCCACCAGCCAGGGCATACCTTAATTTACGCGCACGAGCGCCTTCCTTGCACAAGTTCATATATCCTCCCTCAAGGGTTTCTTATTCTTGTGAGACGGTTTTCCTCCGCGACGCCCGCATTAGCAACGCATTGCGATGTGATGGATTGCCATATCTTTCAGGTTACGCCTTTCGCCTGAAATGATTGTTGCAGGTCTGCCTTTCACCATCCGTCAGCTGGAAATTTTCGCATCGCTTTCTGAAACCGGCAGCTATGTGATGAGCGCCATGCTGGAACGCGGGGTGGCAGTCGCCTGCTTTTCAAGAACGATGCTGCGCCAGGAAGCGCGAGAGCATGTGATCGAGCTTCGCCCGCTGACCCAATGGCGCCTGCTGCTGTTTCGCCGGCCTGCCCCTCCCGATCCGCGTCGTGATGCGGTGGAGCAGTTCCTGATCGAGACGACATTGGGCAATCCCGATTTCTCCGTTATCAAGGTGCTGGACGAGACGTATCGGCCCGTCTGAAAAGTGCCTGCTGGCGTTTGCTTACTCCTGCCCCGTGCCTAGATAGGCTGCATGACAGGATCCTATCGCTTCGCCATTGATCGCGGCGGCACCTTCACCGATGTCGTGGCGCAGACACCCGCAGGCGACATCGTCACGGCCAAGCTGCTGTCCAGCAATCCCGAACAATATCCCGATGCAGCAAGTGAAGCCGTACGACGGCTGATGGAAGAGCATGGCCCCGCCCCGATCGCAGAGCTGCGCATCGGAACCACCATCGCCACCAATGCCCTGCTGGAACGACAGGGTGAACACGTGGCCTTGGCAATCACGCAGGGCCATGCCGACGCGCTGAAGATCGGCAACCAGGCGCGGCCCGATATTTTCGCGCGGCATATCGTGAAGCCGGAACGCCTGGAAAACCGCACTATCGAAATCAGCGAGCGCGTGGGTGCCGATGGCACGGTGCTCGTTGCGCTGGACGAGGATGCAGCGCGCAAGGATTTGCAGGCTCTTCGCGACGAAGGGTTCGATGCCCTCGCCATCGTCCTGATGCACGGCTGGCAGTATCAGGATCACGAGGCAAAACTGGCGAAAATTGCGCGTGAACTGGGCTTTGCGCAGGTCAGCGCCAGTCACGAGGTCTCCCCGCTTATCAAGCTTGTGCCGCGCGGCGATACTTCGGTGGCTGATGCCTACCTTTCCCCCGTCATCCGGCAATATGTGGAGCAACTTGCCAATCGGCTGCCCGAACACGGTTCTCTCCGCTTCATGCAATCCAATGGCGGATTGACCGATGCCCGCGTTTTTCGCGGCAAGGATGCCGTCCTGTCCGGCCCGGCGGGCGGCGTCGTCGGCATGGTGGAAACCGCACAGGCGCTGGGATACGACCGGCTGATCGGTTTCGACATGGGCGGCACCAGCACCGATGTGTGCCATTATGCGGGCGAATACGAGCGTACCGGCGATAGCGTGGTGGCCGGCATCCGCATCGCGGCACCCATGATGCAGGTCCACACCGTTGCAGCAGGCGGCGGCTCTGTCTGCCGGTTCGATGGGCAATCCCTGCGTGTCGGCCCCGAAAGCGCGGGCGCCGATCCCGGCCCTGCATGCTACCGCAAGGGTGGGCCGCTAACCGTAACAGACTGCAATCTGGTGCTGGGCCGGATTGATCCGGCGCAGTTCCCGCAGGTGTTCGGGCCGGACGGCAATCAACCGCTGGATACGGAGGCTTCGCGCATCCGCATTGAAGAGATCGCCGCGCAATTGCCCGATGCGATGGCGATAGACGCGCTGGCCGAGGGCTTTCTCACCCTTGCCGTGGACGAGATGGCCAATGCCATCCGCACCATCTCCACCGCGCGCGGACATGACGTGACGACACATGCGCTGGCCTGCTTTGGCGGAGCGGGCGGACAATTTGCCTGCCGCGTGGCAGATGAGCTGGGCATCGAAACCGTGCTGGTTCATCCGCTGGCCGGCATGTTGAGCGCCTATGGAATCGGCCTCGCCCCGGTCGTCTCCATGCGCGAGGCGGGCGTGGTGCGCCCGTTGACGGATGACTTTGGCGATGCCTTGGCAAAGCTTAAGGATAGAGTGACACAGGACCTTGCCGATCAGGGCATAGCTGCCGAGCAGATAGGGTTGATCCCTCGCCTGCGCCTGCGCTTTGACGGCAGCGACACCACGCTGAACTTGCCGTTGGGCGATGATGTAGACGCGCGATTCCGCGAGGAGCACCGCCGCCGCTTCGGCTGGTCCGACGATCAGGCTGCCATCGTGCTGGATACCCTGTGTGTGGAAGGGCGCGGGTCAAGCGGCGGGCTGGCGACGCAGGGCGTGGTCGGGCAGCGCGGTTCCCTCTCCATCGGTGAAAGCCTGAATGGTCCGGCGATGATACCCGACACCGGTTCCACCACTATCGTGGAGGCTGGCTGGCGGGCCACGCTGGCGGACGAAGGCTCCCTCGTGCTTACACGCACATCCCCACGCGAACATGCGCCCGTATCGGGCACGCAGGTTGATCCGATCCGCCTCGCCATTTTCAACAATCTGTTCATGGCGATTGCAGAGGAAATGGGCGTGGTGCTGGAAAGCACGGCCAGCAGCGTGAACATCAAGGAACGGCTGGATTTCTCCTGCGCGCTGTTCGATGGCGAGGGATCGCTGATCGCCAATGCGCCGCACATTCCCGTGCACCTTGGCAGCATGTCGGCCAGCATCCGCCGCATCGTGGACAATCGCGCAAACTCGCCCCGCGGCATCCTTCGCGGCGATGCCTATTGCCTGAACGATCCCTATGCTGGCGGCACGCATCTGCCCGATGTGACGGTGATCGTGCCGGTTTTTCTGTCGGATGAAAGCATCCGGCCCGACGCTTTCGTCGCAGCGCGCGGCCACCATGCCGATATCGGCGGCACCGCGCCCGGCTCCATGCCGCCCGACAGCATCAGCATAGAACAGGAGGGCATTCGCCTGGACGATGTGCTGCTGGTGGACGAAGGGCGCTTTTGCGAGGCGGCATTGCGCGCAGCATTGGGCGCAGGCGATTATCCGGCCCGCAATGTGAATCGCAATATATCCGACCTGAAGGCCCAGCTTGCCGCCTGCGCGCGCGGGTCCGACCTTTTGGGTAACGCCGCGCGTGAGCATGGACGCGGTGTCCTGCGCGCATATATGGGCCATGCACTGGATCATGGCGAAGCCGCGGTGCGCGCGCTGGTGCAGCGTTTGCAGTCCGGCAGCTTTACCTACGCAATGGACAATGGCGCGAAGGTATCCGTCAGCGTCACGATTGATGCGGCGGCGCAAACCGTCAGCTTCGATTTTACCGGCACCAGCGATCAATTGCCCAATAACTTCAACGCCCCGGCCGCAATCACACGGGCCGCCGTGCTTTATTGCCTGCGCTGCCTGATTGATGACGACATTCCGCTGAATGACGGCTGCCTGCGCCCGGTGACGATCATCGTGCCCAAGGGCTCCATGCTCGCGCCCCAGCCGCCAGCGGCGGTGGTGGCCGGCAATGTGGAGACAAGTCAGGTCGTGACCGATACGATCTTTGCCGCCCTTGGCGCTTTGGCCCCGTCGCAAGGCACCATGAACAACTTCACTTTCGGCGACGAAACGCGCCAGTATTACGAGACGATCGCAGGCGGATCGGGGGCAGGTGACGGGCATGATGGCACTGACGCGGTGCAGACCAACATGACCAATTCCCGCCTTACCGATCCCGAAGTGCTGGAAACCCGCCTGCCCGTTCGGGTGGAGCGGTTCGCCATTCGTGATGGCTCTGGCGGGGCGGGCAAGTGGCAGGGCGGCGAAGGGGTGGAGCGGGTGATCCGCTTTCTGGAGCCGATGCAGGCGCAAATCCTTGCCAACCGGCGCAAGGTTGCAC